>JBCCLV010000007.1:0-59627 GCA_039026695.1 Bacteroidota bacterium | reverse complement strand
TTTAGATAGGACACCAAGTACCAAATCGCCCAATAGGCCAATATGCCTGGTTAGCTCTTGGTTCTCACTTGACGCCACTATCTCTAAGTTATTAATTTGCTTCTTGAAATAGTAATATCGAGGGAAGCTAAAGGTTAGCATTCAGGCGTGCCAATAGCCAATTTCATTTTTGAACCATGACAATTTTCGGATTTAGCATTGAGGTCTATTTTATCAACTTAGGAATTGCGATTCCAACGTTTTTCATTCTTAGATGGCTAACTAGTAAACTCACAAGGAAACCAATTAGGAAATTCATTCCATGGATTGGAACCGTCGTGCTAACTCCAATCATTTACATCAGTATGCTTTTCGTTTGGATTTGGTCGATTGCCTACTATCCTGACATGGCTTTTAACGAAGTAGAATGGAGGAACAACCCATCCGAACGTTATGAATTAACTGATGATTTAATTGAATCAGAACTCCTAATCGGTCTAACCAAAAATGAAGTCAAGGAACTGCTTGGCGATTACGACTACACATATGATGAAAATCATTGGGCTTATGGTATTGGTCACGTACCTGCACTTTTTAACATTGATCCATCAGTTTTGGATGTTTACTTCGAGAACGAACGGGTAATTAAAGTGTCTCAACAAGAAACCTAGCAGGAAAGGATAAACCCGAAATGCTAACAATATGAATGAGGCATGTGCTTGGGTGCTTCTAGCAAATTGCAGTGCAAACATCACTGTGAATCTGCCACTGGGGAAAGTTTTGTGGTTTCTACCAAGCGTAGTTCGCAGGAGTTTTCATCTTTCTTAGCGCAGTGCTTTCTGATACTTTGGATGCACCGGCAGATTTCACTATTTTGCTACTTCGATCTAAGTGTGAGCACACGCCTCATACATGGACGTTAGCACTAATTTGAAAAAATGAAAAGACAGCAAATAGTATTATCAACCACTCACTTTGACCGTCATGGTGAAATGATGACAAAAGAAGCTCTTGAAATGGGGGCTGAAACTATCAACAGTGGAAGACGACCAAGAATTGGTGTTGAGCACGATATGACTTTACCACCTCTTGGGAGAATTAGTAATGCTGAAGTCATTCAAGGTGAAGATGGAGAATACTATTTAGTCGCTTATCAAGAGTTCTTTGACTCAGCAGAAGAAATTAAATTGGATGACGGAGAAATTGTAGTTAGAGAGTACTTTTCTATCGGGGGTACTCCATTTGCAGAAGTAAAAACAGAGACCTCTTAAAAGATTGTTATCTCAATTGACCCACAGAATTTTGAAAGCTATGAAGATGCAGATAGTTTCTACTCCGAGTTAGAAACCGAAAGCGAAATTGAATTTAAAAAGTTAGGTCTATCAAGAAAATCTTTCATTAGCGACCCTGAACTTGTCTTTCAATTAGCAGAAAATTCAATTTACCTGTTCTTTGGTTTTTAAGTTAGCTAAGAAAATCCTCGAAAAGACCACAAATAAACTAGCGGACAAAGTTTCTGATGATTTAGCAGGTAACTATGACCTGATTAAACGAGGGGTTACTAAAATGATAAAAAGAGCAAGCCCGAAAAATAGGCGAATCACATACATTTTCGAATTTCCTGCGCCAATTCAAATTGAATTAATCGCTATTGACAAAACACCTGAAGAAATAGTTGATTCACTCAAAAAGGACACACTTGAAAAACTAGAAAAAAAATTAGACGAACTGACCTATAAGTTTGCCGCAGAAAAAATTCAATTTGAACTCAACCATAAAAATAAGTGGGAGCTGAACTATCTGCTGACCGTAAGTGGGGAATCAATTGGAACCAAGAAATCAATTTCTAAACGAAAAGTAGTACTTGACAATACAATCAAGAAAACTCTTGAACGCATGAAAAAGAAAAAATAAAAACTGTGGCTAACAACATTTGAAAGCAATACCCTTCGGGATACAGCGCATATCCAAACCATGGTGATTAATTGGTACTTCGAAACCTACAGTTGTGCGACTGAACTGTCTTTATAAAATAATTGGAGTAATGTTCCTAGTTGGTTGTTCAACTGATCAACTTGAACTTGATGGCAACTGGGTCATTTACAAAATGACTCATTCTAACGAAAATGTCTATCCAACTGACCTAACTCCAAACAAACTCTCATTTAACATAGTCGGTACTGAGGGAACTGAAAAATTAGAGTTTAGTAAAGTGGATTCAACAGTAATAGTTCCGGGATTCAAATCCGAGGAACTGATTTTGTACTTCGAGCTATATAACGATGATTCCCTAGAATTTAAAGCCGACGACCAGTTATTAAATAACTACAAAACTAGATTCTTAGATTTTAAATATGAGGACACATTGTTTGCCAAGATTTCGAGCAACCCTGTACAATTAGAGAATCTTAAAGACAGTCTGAATACGATTAGAGAAAGTATAATCCTAAACCGTGGGTCCTCTTCACAACAATATCAATTAACCAGGAAGATTTACACTGGAACATTCAGAATTACCAAATCCAGCAAGAATGATCAACTAATTCTGAAATCGCCTGAAACTGAGATACAACTTGTAAGCGAGAAGCATTTAAACGAACAGCGCATAAACGAGCTGTTCAAAGGGCTATAAACTACTCACAACAAGTGCTAGCACGAATGCGCCTAAGTGCTTTTTTCCAATCTCATCTGAACTTCACCGCTCTGCCAGCCATTCTGAAAG
Source organism: Bacteroidota bacterium (assembly GCA_039026695.1). GTDB lineage: Bacteria > Bacteroidota > Bacteroidia > Cytophagales > Cyclobacteriaceae > Ekhidna. Next base: position 56,926 of record JBCCLV010000007.1, on the reverse strand, counting down.
TGTATCTTTTCTAAGCGGCTTTCGAGCTTCTGGATTTTGTCTTTCACCACGCAGTGCTTTGTAGATACTGTTGTGGGTGTTGGGTTGCGCACCCCGACTAGCAGAGCTATCTTAGTGCTTTCTGCCAAGCTTGGGGCCGCACTCATGCTAGCTTGGCGATAGCGACAATATCGAATCGCATGAAGTATAGCAAACTGCTACTTTTTCTTTTCTCTTTTAATCAGCTTTCCGCTCAGGAAATTGGCATCATCAATGATCCAGACGGCTATACTAACGTCAGAGGCGGTAAAGGAACAACTTATGAGGTAATAGGGAAAGTGAAGGAGGGTGAGCAGTTTCGTTACTTTGCCGACCTTGAATCTAACTGGTGGGCAATCGAAACTATACCTTATTATGGAACTCCATTAAAGGGTTTTATTCATAAATCAAGAATTCAACCTTATAACGCTGAATCAATTGATTGCAACTGCCCTCAGCCTTATAACACCGAAGATGCAAAACCAGTATTGAGCACTAAGGTTGGTAATACAAACCTGACTATATGTGGCTTTTTGGAACAAAGACAATCTTCAAACTCTGTGAAGATTTCTGAATTAACCATTTCGAACTGCGACACTGATGAAGTACTAAGATTTTATGGAGCTGTAACAACCTGTCAGGTTTCGGTGGAAGGTGATGTACTTGAAATAGTTGAACTTGATAGGCTTCCACTTGGGAACAACTTCAAATGGATACAAACACCCTATCGAAAAGTAATCCTATCTGATGTGAATGGAACTCCAACATTCGGTGATGAGGAATTTGTACTAGATCTATCAAACATTACTGACTCTGATATTAACTCATTTGTAAATGAACTTCCTAACTATAAAGGCAAAGGCTATTTCAAAGAAATTGAAACATTTATTGGTCAACTTCTAATTGGATCAATGAAGGGAAGTGAAGAACGTGAGACTGTTTTCAGCGACATAGACAACTATCTGAACTTCGTACTTGATGGAGCATTCAGAGAATTCTACAACAATTGTAAAAGCGTCCTTGAACAAAGTAAAAGTCGCTAATATTCGCTTCCATGAATTCGCCAAACTTCCTCTTTACTCACGAGAGCCATTCATCTTCAATAAGGGTGTATTTGAATGAAAAGGGTCGATATGCCCCAATACAGCTACACTTTATTCATCTACAGTAAACTGAAGATGAAATAAGCACTCAAAAAGCAGCCAGAATTGCTTTTAGTTCTCGGGCAGCTGCTTTCAGGCTGGAAGTATCCGTGCCGTCTATTTTTGTTAGTTGGCCTCCAATACCTAAACCTTTGGCTCCAGCGTCTAACCAGGCTTTTGCGTTTTGATTACTGATTCCGCCAACTGCAAATAGCGGAACTTGATCGAGCGGCGCTAGTACTGCTTTCATGTAATCAATTCCCATATTGTCTGCTGGGAAAAGCTTTACAATATCAGCACCCATATCGGATGCCATCATGATCTCAGTAGGAGTGAGGGCTCCTATCAGCAGTACGGTATTCCTTTTTGCAGCGAAGGCCGCTACCTCCGCTTGCACGTTGGGAGTGACCAGAAATTGTGCACCTGCACTCATGGCCAGCTCCGCTTTTTCCACATCTGTGATTGTGCCAGCACCTATGATAGCTTCAGGGTGCCTTTTTCTTGCGGATCTGATTTCTTCGGTAAAGCCGGGCGTATTGCTGGTGATCTCTAAAACCCTGATGCCAGCGTCTATAAGTGCATCTACAATGATGGGCACCATTTCTTGCTGTTTGTTGCGGATAATGACTATCAGTTTTTCCTTTAAGATTGTCGATATGAGTTCCTCTTTATTCATCTTAGTACATGACCAGTGGTATTTCCTTCAGAAATTGCTAAAATATCTCTCTCAGAACTAAGATGCTGATCACCAGCGATGGTATGTTTAAGTGCAAACGCAGCAGATCCGAACGGGATGATTTTCTCTGGAGGCCAATTTTTAAAAAAACCATGTAAGCAGCCTGCGGCGAAAGCATCTCCAGTTCCAAACCGGTCGGTAATGTCAACTGTAATTGGACTAGATTGATAAATTTCTCCTTCAGAGTAGAAAAATCCTTGAAGTTCATTGAGGCTAGCCGAATGATGCTTCCTATCTGTAAAGCAGATCTGCTGGAGATCAAACCTTTCGGCAATGGTTATCAGCGCTGTTTTTGTTTGCTGCTTTTTGAAATCAAGCAAATCTTCAAGCAGACCAATATTGCCAAAGAGCAGATCCACATATTTGATAGCATCCTGGAAAAAGGTCTTAGCATTCTTTACGTTTTTCCATAGGGTTCTTCGGTAATTCATGTCAAATGCTATTTTGGTATTCACTTTTCTGGCGCTTGCTAGCAAAGACAGTAGAGAGTTCGCAGAATTTTTACTCAAAGCTGCAGTGATTCCTGAAACGAAAATCCAATCCTTGTCTTCCAGTATTGTCGGCCAATCAAATGCTTCCGGTCCGGCGAGGCTAAAAACCGAGTACTCACGGTCGTAAACCACTTTTGATGGTCGAATCGATGAACCTGCTTCAATGAAGTAAGTACCGAGCCTTCCATCGGCAAACTGTACTTTGGAGGTATCAATTCCGTGACTGTTTAAAGATCTTTTACACGCTAGGCCTATATCATTTTTTGGTAGAACAGTTACAAAGCTGACCTCATGCCCAAGCGCCGCAAGCGAGGTAGCAACATTAGATTCGGAACCAGCAAAGTTCACTTCCATGTTTCCACAGTTCCTTAGCAGTTCTCCCCTTTTTGAAGGAGTTAATCTCAGCATAATCTCTCCAAAGGTCAAGACTCTCATAGAATTCCAAGATATAGAGATTATCAGCACAGAGCGTTTTTTGTAAGGGTATTTTTTCTTGTGGAGGCTGATTTTTTTAGATAAGAGCACCGCAGAAACCTTTTGAAAAATGAACAAACTTTTGTTCAGCCCGCGCTAAAAATGGTTGTCTAATTTTCCCATTGTTGAGATTTTACCAAGTGATTTATAGCCGAGAAAGCTTTCGAGATTTATATCTTCGCGAGGTTTAAAATTGCATTAGTTATCAAATTATAAATGAAAGCAGCTTTCTATCAGGAAAAAGGAAAATTTGTCATTGGATCGGGTACAGTTCTACCTCCAGGTCCGGGCGAAGTGAGATTGGATGTTGGTTTTTGCGGTGTATGCGGCACAGATGTACATATCTATCACGGCGTAATGGATGCCAGGGTCAAGCCACCTCAGACAGTAGGACACGAAGCATCAGCTACCGTAGCTGAGATCGGTGAAGGGGTTACCAATGTAAAGGTAGGGGACAAGGTTGCGGTTAGACCTTTGAAGTTTGGAGCGCCCCATCCTTTCGATAAGGGTTTTGCACATGTTGGCAAAAATTTGAAGTTTATCGGAATTGATGCGCAGGGAGCTTTCCAGAACAGCTGGACAGTACCTGCCTACACTTTGCACCTGCTTCCCGACGGTCTAAGCCTGCAAAACGGAGCTTTCATAGAACCTCTGGCGGTGGCCTGCCATGATGTAAAGATCGGGAGGGTGCAGGCTGGAGAAAATTGCCTTGTAATTGGAGGGGGCCCAATTGGAACGCTGATCGCTTTTGTTCTCAAGGATAAAGGAGCAAACGTGATCGTCTCGGAAGTCAACGAGACGCGCCTGGAAATGCTCGCAGCTTGCGGATTTCAGGTAATTAATCCCACCAAGGAAGATGTGGTAGAGCGCGTTTCTGAACTCACCGAGGAGAAAATGATAGATTGTGCATTTGAGGTATCCGGCTCTCAGCCGGGTGTACAAACGATGACAGATGTGGTGAACGTGAGAGGTAGGATCGTGATGGTAGCAATCCATGGAGGAGAACAAAAGAAAGTTGATCTTTTCAAATTTTTCTGGTCTGAAGTGGAGTTACTTGGCGCAAGACTGTACCAGGAAGATGATTACGAGGAGGCAATCAGGATTGCCGCTTCGGGCGCCATTCCCTTCGATGTGCTTACTACAAAAGTCAGTTCCTTGGACGAAATTCAGTCTGTATTTGAAGAAATAGATAACAATCCTGCAGGAATGAAATATTTAATTGATTGTCAGAAATAAGTAAAAATGAGCATCCTAGATAAGTTTAAATTAGATGGAAAAGTAGCGATTGTTACTGGCTGTAAAAGAGGAATTGGAAAGGCCATGGCGGTAGGGCTGGCAGAAGCCGGAGCTGACATTATTGGCGTGAGTGCTAGTTTGGAGAAGGAAGGTAGTGAAGTAGCCAAGGCAGTGGAAAAAGTCGGTAAGAAATTCACGGCATATACTTGCGATTTTTCTAATCGAAAGGCCGTTTACGCCTTTATAGCAGAGGTGAAATCAAACCATCCGGTCATTGACATTCTGGTGAACAATGCTGGAACGATTTTAAGAACACCAGCGGCAGAGCATCCCGATGAGATGTGGGATAAGGTTATTGAAGTAAATCAGAATGCTCAATTCATACTTACTCGAGAATTTGGAAAGGATATGGTAGAAAGGGGTGCTGGAAAAGTAGTATTTACAGCATCTCTCCTCACTTTTCAAGGTGGAATTACAGTACCCGGATATGCAGCCAGCAAAGGAGCAATCGGCCAAATGACGATGGCATTTGCCAACGAGTGGGCGGGTAAAGGTGTAAATGTAAACGCAATCGCCCCTGGATACATTAATACAGACAATACTGAAGCTCTACGAAATGATCCAGTTAGATCAGAATCTATTCTATCGAGAATTCCGGCAGGAAGGTGGGGGCTTCCCGAGGACTTTGCCGGTCCTGTAGTGACGCTATGTTCAGAAGCCGGTGCTTACATGCATGGAAGTATTATGCTGGTAGATGGAGGCTGGATGGGCCGTTAATTCTCTATTCAATTCAAATAAGAAACAAGATGTCAAAAGCATACGATTTATTCATTAATGGGCAATGGGTTCCAGCTTCATCAGGGGAACGCGCCCCAATTCTAAGCCCTATCGACGAGAGCGAAGTTGGAACTACAGCGATGGGCGTTGAAGCTGATGCAAATGCCGCATTGGAAGCTGCAGAAGCCGCGCAAAAGGAATGGAAAAAGTGGCCCGCAAGAAAGCGAGCTGAATTGCTGAGAAAGTTTGCAGCGGAGATCCGTGCCAATAAACCCAAACTGGCTGAGCTGCTTACCACAGAGCAGGGAAAGATCATCTCCCTAGCTGAAATTGAGGTCGAAGTGACTGCCACCTTTATCGAGTATGCTTGTGATTGGGCTCGTCACTTTGAAGGAGATATTCTGCAATCTGACAATGAGAAGGAGCACATATACATCCATAAAATTCCGAGAGGAGTCGTAGTGGCTATTACCGCCTGGAATTTTCCGCTGGCTTTGGCCGGTAGAAAAATTGGTCCGGCCTTAGTAGCTGGAAATACAATGGTGGTAAAACCAACGCAGGAAACACCTCTGGCCACCCTGGAACTTGGAGATATCGCCAATAAAGTAGGCATCCCAAAAGGCGTTCTCAACATTGTGACCGGCCCAGGTAGAACCTTAGGGGAAGCTTTGGTAAAAAATGACATTACGAAGATGGTCACCATGACTGGTTCTACACCAGCGGGACAGTCCATCTGGAAGACTGCTTCAGAAAATTTGACGCATGTGCAATTGGAGCTTGGGGGTAAAGCGCCAGCAATCGTATTTGCGGACGCAGATATTGATGAGGCTGTCGCTGGTACTTTTCATTCCCGATGGGATAATTGTGGGCAGGTATGTACTTGTAACGAAAGAATGTATGTGCATGAAGATATTTATGATGCCTTCATGGAGAAGTTTTTAGCTAAAACAAAAGCCATAAAGGTGGGGAATCCCCTCGAGCGGGATGTAGAAATGGGCCCTAAGGTCAATGCTTCCGAATTAGCTAATATGGAACATTTGGTAGCCAAGTCCGTGGAGGAGGGAGCTACCATAGCAACAGGCGGTAAGAAGCCTACTGGAGGCATGTTTGATAAAGGTTATTGGTTTGAACCTACTGTGCTTACCGATGTAAAGCAGGAGATGACGATTGTGCATGAGGAGTCGTTTGGTCCCATCTTACCGGTTATTAAATTCAAGGATTTTGATCAGGTAATCGGTTGGGCCAATGATTGCGAATTTGGATTGGCTGCCATGGTTTTTACACAAGACTATCGCAAAATTGCCAGGCTTACGGATGAGCTAGAGTTTGGTGAAATTTATATCAACAGAGGTCATGGGGAGCAGCACCAGGGATTCCACAACGGATACAAGAAGAGCGGAAGCGGAGGAGAAGATGGAAAATACGGATTTGAGCAGTACCTGGAGAAAAAGACCTTCTATGTGAACTATAAATAGTGGATGAGCGCCATTGTCGACATCTCACCCCGACTGTTTAAAGTACCGCTCAAAGAGGTACTGACGGATGCCAAACATCCAGCACACTCTCATTTTGAGTTGATCACATGCACAGTGAGGTTGGAGGATGGTGCTGAAGGTACCGGATACACCTACACGGGAGGTAAAGGAGGCAAAGCCATTGTGGCCATGATTGAGCATGATCTCAAGCCAGATCTATTGGGTAAAAATGGGGAAGACATTGCCTTCATTGCTGACCTCATGGAATGGAATATCCACTATGTGGGCCGTGGCGGTATTGCATCTTTTGCGACTTCATCAATCGACATTGCATTATGGGATATTCACTGTAAAAAAGTAGAACAACCTCTTTGGAAGGTGGCAGGAGGCAGTGACAATACTTGTGATGCTTATTGTGGTGGGATTGATTTGATGTTTCCGCTTCCTAAGCTACTGGACTCGGTGCAGGAGTATTTGGAGAAAGGGTACAACGCTGCAAAAATTAAGGTGGGTCAGCCAGATTTGGCAGCAGACGTTGAGCGGATCAAAGCGGTAAGAGATTTACTAGGTCCCAATCGTAAATTCATGATTGATGCCAACTATTCGCAAACAGTTGAGCAAGCAATAACTATGTGCCATGCAGTGGCACCATACGACATTTTCTGGTTTGAAGAGCCTACGCTACCAGACGATTACCTCGGGTTTGCACAAATTGCTGAAGAAGGTAAGATCCCTTTGGCGATGGGTGAAAACTTGCATACGATTTACGAATTTGGTTATGCATTTGAACAAGCAAAGCTGTCTTTCATTATCCCTGATGCTTCAAACTGTGGAGGCATTACCGGATGGTTACGAGTGGCTGAGATGGCTCAGAAATACGGTATACCTGTTTGCTCGCATGGAATGCAGGAGCTGCATGTGAGTTTGGTTTCCTCGCAACCCAATGCTGGATGGTTAGAGGTTCACAGTTTCCCAATTGATGAATACACAAGACGACCTTTACAGGTGAAAAATTACCGGGCAGCCGCACCAGATGAATTTGGTATTGGTGTTGATTTTGACTGGGAAAAACTTAGTCCACACGAAGAGAAATAGATATTATGGTAAAGGTTACAAAAGAAAAGTTTGGTGAGTTTGAAGGGCAAGAAGTTCTCTTGTTTAAGATGACAAACGAAAATGGCATGACCGTAAAAATCATGAATTATGGTGCCACCATTACCTCCTTCCAGGTCCCTGTAGCCGGGCAGTTGAGGGAGGTAGCCTGCGGATTTGACCAATTTGAAAGCTATTTTTCTGAAGAGTACATAAACAATGCACCCTACTTTGGATGTACAGTGGGTAGATATTGCTCGCAGATCAAGGATGCAAAATTTTCCCTTAATGGAGAATCCTTTAATCTGGCGGCAAATGCAGGGAGCAACAACCTGCATGGTGGAAAAGTGGGTTTTGATAAGAAGCTGTGGGTGGCGACTGTAGTTCCAAACAAGTATGGTGAGGTAGTAAAAATGAACCTTCATTCGCCAGATATGGAGGAAGGTTTCCCAGGGAATGTGGACGTGTCGGTGACCTTTATTCTGGCAGAAGACAATCGTTTGATATTGCAATATGCTGGCGCAACAGACAAAGAGACACCCCTTTCCATGACCAATCATACCTATTTCAACTTATCCGGATTTTTGCACAACATTGAGAATCATGCTGTGCAGATCAATTCGAAAGAGAGGCTTGCGCTAGATGAATCCGGTGCTGCTACCGGAGAGGTGCTAAATCTAAATGGAAAGCCAGACGATCTGCGGTTCCGTAAGAAGATTAAGGATGTGCAGGAGGAAATAGGTGACGGTTTTGAGCACTTTTATGTATTTGATGACGGGGAAGGAGAGCTTAGCCCTTTGGCATCAATCAAAAATCAGTTTAGGGACCTGGAACTTCAGGTACACTCAAATGAGCCTTGTATGCTTTTCTATACAGGGAAGTACACCTCAGATAAATTGAAGAGGGAAACCGGGCATCAATATGGTAAGTTTCGAGCCTTTTGTTTTGAAACGCACCGATACCAAAACGGACCCAATATTGAAGGATCACCCAGGACTACAATCAAGCCTGGTGAAAGATTTAACAGCGAGACACAATTTAGATTCATAACTACTTAACCAAATTATTATGATAGCAGGAATCATTTGGGCGCTAGCGGCAGGCTTGATGCTTGGCCTCTACGCGCTTCCCGAGAAGTTTACCAAAGAATTTGAGTTTGAAAACACCTGGGGCACCTTTTTTACAATTGCACTCTTCATTGTGCCCCCCATCGTTTGCTTCAGCCTGATCGATGGATTCGGTGCAGTATTAGCTGCTATTCCTGGAAATGTGATTTTTCAAATGGCCATTGCCAGCTTCCTCTGGGGAATCGGGGTGATGATGTGGGGTAAGGCCATTAATTACATTGGTCTGTCGCTAGGTTTTTCGCTCTTTATCGGCACCATCATTTTGGTAGGCTCGCTACTTCCTTTCTTCGTGGTAGGCCTACCTGAAAAGAACGTGTTGACTCAGATTCTGATCGGATTAGCGGTTGTATTAGTGGGTGTTTATGCTAATGGTAAGGCGGGGATCATCCGACAGGCGGATGAGGATGCTGTGAGTGGTACCAAGGGAGGATCAATGGCAGCTGGGATTTTGATTGCTGTTATTGGAGGTCTTTTAGCGACTGGATTCAGCTTTGCCAATTCTATAGGAAACCCAAATGAAGTCACTGAGCAGTACATCAAGAATGCCTTGATTGAGCAGGGCAATCCCGAGTGGATGCTCGCCCTTGCGATTATGTTCATTATCTACGTGGCGGGAGGCTTATTTGTGACCCCTTATTTTATCATCCAACTAAGCAAGAAAAAATTATGGGGCAAATTTTCCACTCCTCATCTTGGTAAAAACCTCGCTATGACCACTTTAATGGCCATCCTAAATTTTTCTGCATCTGCGGCATTTGCTTTTGCAGCTTTCAAGCTTGGTAGCACCGGCGGTACCGTGGGCTACGCAATCTTTAATACAGTTTCTGTGGCTGTAGCGATCATTAGCGGGTTAATCACCGGAGAGTGGAAAAAGGCTTCAGGAAAAGCAAAAACATTTTTGTATCTGGGATTGATCAGTATGATTGTGGGAATCATCATCATCGCACTTGGAAATTCTTAAAACAACTAAACCATAAGATTTAGCAATTATGAAGTATAGCCTGCTTTATGCCACTGCGCTCACAGTTTTACTATTGAGCTGCCAGGTAACTAATACAGCATCTGGTGAGGACAATCAGCCGGAACCTAGCGCAGAACAATTAGATTTTTTGGGGATTACAAACAAAGACTACCTTAGTGCAGCATCAAAACGTGCGCTTGCCTGGAATCCTGAATTAACCAATGAATGGTTTGGTGAATTTAAAGTCTATGACCTGAAAGGCGATTTAGCCTATGAAGAAGGAGTCGTTCGAAGAGATCCAAGTGCTATCATAAAGCACGATGGGAAGTACTTTGTGTGGTATAGCAAGAGTGTAGGCCCAACGGACGGCTTTGCGGGCGATATTGAAAACGATAAAGTTTTTCCGTGGGATCGATGTGATATTTGGTTTGCGACTTCTGAAGATGGCTGGACTTGGAAGGAGGAAGGCCTAGCTGTACCAAGAGGTGAAAAAGGAGCTTATGATGATCGCTCTATATTTACCACTGAAATTCTCGAATGGGAAGACAAGTACTATCTGGTCTATCAGACGGTAAAATCCCCCTATAATGTAAGGGTCAAAAACCAGGTGGGGATGGCGTATGCAGATTCACCCTACGGACCGTGGACAAAGACAGAAGAGCCAGTCCTAAGTCCTGCTAATAATGGCGAGTGGAAAGGGGAGGAGCAAAATAGATTCATGGTAGAAAAGAAAGGCGATTTCGATAGCCATAAGGTACATGATCCGTGTATAATTCCTTACAATGGCAAATTCTATCTGTATTACAAAGGCGAGCAGATGGGAGAGGCCATCACTTGGGGGGGCAGGCAGATTAGGCATGGCGTGGCGATCTCAGACAATCCGTTGGGTCCGTACGTTAAATCAAAATACAACCCCATTTCAAATAGTGGTCATGAAATTTGTGTCTGGCCTTATCAAGGAGGTATCGCTTCTTTGATCACTACGGATGGTCCCGAAAAAAACACCGTACAAGCCTCGCCAGATGGGATCAATTTTGAGATCATTGCAAGTATACCTGCGCCTCCTCATGCTATTGGCCTAAACAGGACAGGCGAGGTGGACCCGGAAGTTCCTTTTGAAATATTTGAATGGGGACTTACACATAGATATATGACGTATGATTACCAGCATATCAGGCGGTTTGAAGGAAAACGAAAAGCTGTTCATACTGCTAAAGGTGTTGTAAAGGGCAAGAAGGGTAGTGATGAAAATGCGATAGAGTAGTAGAGATCAGTTTTTGGAGGGTTGTGAAAATTTTATAGGAATGGTCAATGTAGATGTTATTTGCTTGCCGTTTTGAACTGCTGCATCCCATTTATCTTCGAGTAGATCGATCACTCTTAATGCTTCTTCATCCAAATCAGCCTGCACACCCTTTGTGATTTTGGAGGCAATTTTTTCACCCTTAGAATCGATCGTTAGCTCGACATATACAGTACCTTCTATTTTTTCTTTTTGAGCTGAGACCGGATAGCGTAAGTATTCAGCTAAAGTCTTAAACATCGATCGATCCCCTCCTTTGTATGACGCTGCTTTGTCAGGTATCAGGATACTCAATCCGAGCATTTCATTCAGCAACTTGATCTTATCGGTCTCGCTCTTAATGTCTGGAAAAGCAGTCTCGTCAAAAACAAAGCTTTCTGTTTGCTTAAATTTCCACCCTTGTTTCAATGGGAATTTATTCATGGTCTCAATAGGATACGGTCTATATTCCTGCTGAGAAGAGACAAAAGTCTGTCCCGTCAACAACTCTCCTTTTCTAAAAGTCTCTGTCTTCATTAGCTTCTTACCGGAGATTCTGACCAGCTCCCACCTTCCGTGCATTAAACTGTCCTTAAATGATCCTGAAAGTGTTTTCAGGCTGTAATTATCTGCAACATTTATGCGAACCGAGTCATATTTCCATTTTCCCTCTCCATTTTTAACCAGTGCTTGGCCACATTTATCGTAATAGTTTATAATAATGAATTTAGGCATTCGCTCTAACTCACTGTCCTGAAAAAGTACTATCTGCTTAATTGAACCACTTTTATAGTAGTATTTCCAAATTCCAATTCGTTTGTTCGCTGTGAAAATCCCTTTTCTCTCAAGCTGCCCATTCGGATAATAAAATTCGAAAGAACCTTCACGGAAGTTATTGAAGTACCCACCTTTCATAAGGGTATCTCCTGCTGGGTTGCAGTCAATAACTAACCCACTAAATCCCAGTCTATTTAGTCCAAATTGTGTTTTCCGCACATAGTGTGCCTTTTCTTTTGTAGTTATTTGCCACTTTTTATTGTAGTAAATAGTGACAACATCTTGGGCAAAGATGGTTGTTGAAGATAACGTGAACCACAGTAGATCATGATTGCTTTCATAACTCTAAAGCTATTGAGTATTTTAAATAATTGCATTTAAAGGAATGTGCAAATAGCTAGTCCAACGTCTTTTAAAGCGTTCTCTTACAGTAGTTTTTCTAAACATCCGATGTTTGTGAAACATCGGATGTCTCAATAATAGGTTGCTTGATATTTCATGAATATTGCTCAGTTGCCCATCCTGACCTCAATCCAAATCAACTGTTACTACATAGTAGCTACCCTTTTGCATAGACAGTCATTACGGATTTCCTCTCCATTTTGAAATTTGCAGCTACACCACAAGAAACCAAACGTTTTGCTTTGATTATCGCGCCATTCAGATGTGCACTTTTATGACAACCCTTTGAACAAAATTTATAGCCCTTTCAGTGTTCCTTTGTGTAATATTGAGCCATTACCTATTAATGTTCCCAAAAATGAAAAGTTTCAGAAACCTCCAACTTCTCATCTTGCTGATGCTCATAGGAGTATCATGCCGACCCCCTAAAGCGGACACCCCAAGTGACACATCTGCCACTCCCAACGTGGTGGTCATCTACATGGATGACTTAGGATACGGTGATGTAAGCTCTTATGGAGCCACTTCGCTAAATACGCCTAACATGGATAAGCTTATTAATGGAGGAGTGAAGTTTACCAGTGGCTATGCATCTTCCGCAACTTGTACCCCAAGCAGGTATGCACTCCTTACCGGGCAGTATCCCTGGAGGCGTGAAAGCGCAAGAATTCTTCCTGGTACCGCGCCATTGATCATAGATACTGCGCAGCAAACAATGCCTAAGATGTTTCAAGAGGCAGGTTATCATACTGGTATAGTCGGTAAGTGGCACCTGGGTCTAGGACGCGGAAATACGAACTGGAACGAACACATCGACCCCAGCCCTAATGAAGTAGGATTTGACTACTCCTATATTCTTGCAGCCACGCAGGATAGAGTCCCCACGGTTTATATCGAAAATGGTGATGTGGTTGGCCTGGACCCAGAAGATCCAATTGAAGTGAGCTATAAAGAGAATTTTGAAGGTGAGCCTACCGGCAAAGACAACCCTGAGCTAATTACCATGAAGTGGCATCATGGGCATAACCAGAGTATCGTAAATGGAATTCCCAGAATTGGCTTTATGAAAGGTGGAGAGGCCGCCAAATGGAGTGATATTGACATGGCCGATCATTTCCTTGAGAAAGCCAAAGAATACCTGTTGGCACATCAAGACGAACCTTTCTTTTTGTACTACGCATTGCAGCAACCTCACGTTCCACGCACGCCACATCCTCGCTTCGAAGGAAAGTCTGGCATGGGACCGAGAGGCGATGTGATTGTAGAGGCCGATTGGGTAATTGGAGAGTTTATGAAGCAACTTGATTCCCTTGGATTGACAGAAAATACCATTGTAGTCTTCTCTAGTGACAATGGTCCTGTGCTTAATGATGGCTACTATGACGATGCGGTTGAGAAAATTGGAGATCACGATCCTAAGGGAGGGCTGCGAGGCGGAAAGTACAGTCTATTTCAGGCGGGGACAAGAGTTCCTTTTTCTGTTTATTGGAAGGGTATGATTAAGCCTACGGTTTCAGATGCGATTGTCTGCCAGATGGACCTTATGGCCTCTTTTGCGACGTTAATTGATGCTAAGATAGCACCTACTGACAGCCAGGATTTGCTTGAGGCATTCAAGGGTGAAACCCAAACCGGGCGTGAAGAACTTGTGTTGGAGGCAGGATCTCGTACTGCACTTAGAAAAGGTGACTGGATGCTGATTCCACCTTACAGTGGCAAGGCGCTCAATGAAAAAGTGAATATCGAGTTAGGAAATTCGAAAACGCCTTTGCTTTACAATTTGGCTGAAGATTTGGGAGAACAAAATGACCTGGCTGAAGCCAATCCTGAGAAGCTCAAAGAATTGATGGACAGGTTTAGGGAAATTCGTCAGGACTACAAATCTTCAGTGCAAGAGCTTGAGTTGAAATAGCATCCCAGTATCCTTCAATTAGCCATTTGGTCTTTTAGCACTACATAGACTTATCGCTTTCGATTTGATGAATTTTACCTTTTCCACACATAACATGCATCCATGTACCTACTAGGTTATGACATAGGCAGTTCGTCTACCAAGGCCGCAATAGTGGAAGTAGATACCGGGCGGATTGTTAAGTCATCTCATTATCCAAAGACTGAGATGCCAGTTATTTCTCACCAGGCAGGCTGGGCAGAGCAGCATCCTGAGGACTGGTGGGATAACGTTGTGCAAGTCACTCACGAACTAGCAGAGGAAGTAGATATTTCGGAGGTGAAGGCCATTGGTCTTTCCTATCAAATGCACGGTTTGGTTCTAGTAGATGCCTTGCACAAGGCATTGAGACCTTCAATTATCTGGAGCGATAGCAGAGCGGTTCCTCTGGGTGAAGCTGCCACAAGTAGATTGGGTGAAGAAAAATGCCTTTCTCATTTACTTAATAGTCCAGGAAATTTTACCGCAACCAAGTTGAAATGGGTGCAAGAAAACGAACCTGAAATCTATGCTAATGTCCATAAGTTCATGTTGCCGGGGGATTTCATCGCAATGAAAATGACAGATGAAATCTCAACGACGATACAGGGACTTTCCGAAGGAATTTTGTGGGATTACAAGGAGAATCAGGTTGCTGACTTTTTGCTCAATGACCTACAGATCGATCCTCAGCTTGTGCCCGATTTGGTCCCATGCATCGGTACACAAGGTAGATTATCAAAAATTGCAGCTGAAGCTTTAGGCTTGAAGGAAGGTACGCCAGTAGCCTACCGAGCAGGTGATCAACCTAATAATGCAATGACCATGGGTGTAACCGAGCCTGGAGAAGTAGCTGCTTCGGGAGGAACCTCGGGGGTCGTTTACGCAGTGATGGATAAGCCAGTCTACGACCATCGCTCTAGGGTAAATGGTTTTGCGCACATTAACCATACAGCAGAGCAAAACAGAATTGGTGTATTGCTTTGTATTAATGGCGCGGGCAGTCAATACGCATGGATTAAGAACACAATCGCTGAAGGATTCACTTACCAGCAGATGGAGGCACACGCCTTAAAAGTGCCGATAGGTGCCGAAGGTCTAAAAGTATTTCCTTTTGGCAATGGTGCCGAACGTATGCTAGACAATAAAAAACTAGGGGCGCAGATTGCAAACCTTCAGTTTAACCAACATGGTCAAGGTCACATTTTTAGGGCTACACTCGAAGGAATTGCTTTTTCCTTTGTTTATGGAATCGAGATTTTAAAAGAATTGGGAATCTCGCCAAGTAAGATCAGGGTAGGAGATGACAACCTTTTTCAGTCCGAGATCTTTTCGAAGACGATTGCTACGTTAGTTGGAAGCCAAATTGAAGTGATACACTCAACTGGAGCGGCAGGAGCAGCAAGGGCTGCGGGTGTTGGTTGTGGCCTCTACAGTAGTCTGAAAACCGCTCCGGTGGGAGATACTATTATCAAAACGTATGCACCAGATGATGCAGCTCATATTTATCAAGAAGCATATGATAGCTGGAACAAGGCTTTAAAGGAACTTTTAGATTAATAAGTGAAGAAAAATGTCGAATAGTAAATCAGTAGTAGTAGGAGAGCGGGAGTACTTCGAAGGTATACCTCAAATTCAGTTTGAGGGAAGTAAATCGGACAATCCCTTTGCATTCAAATTTTATGATGCGGAGAAAGTTGTGGCCGGCAAGACCATGTCGGAGCATTTTCGATTTGCCATTGCCTACTGGCATACGTTCTGCGGGACCGGCGGAGATCCTTTTGGTCCCGGTACAAAGTTGTTTCCTTGGCTCACCTCAACGGACCCATATCAAGCGGCAAAAGACAAAATGGATGCCGCTTTCGAATTTCTCACTAAAATTGGTGCACCATACTATTGTTTTCACGACTTTGACTTAATCGACGAGGGAGACAGCTTTCAGGAATCTTCAAAGCGGCTGGAATTCATCACGGACTATGCGTTGGAAAAACAAAAAGCATCCGGGGTAAAACTCCTTTGGGGTACTGCAAATCTATTCTCCAATCCAAGGTATATGAATGGGGCTGCGACAAATCCTGATTTTGAAGTTGTAGCTTACGCTGGTGCTCAGCTTAAAAATGCATTGGATGCTACCATAAAATTAGGAGGTGAAAACTATGTTTTTTGGGGTGGAAGAGAAGGTTACATGAGCCTGCTGAATACCGACATGAAAAGAGAGCAGGATCACTTTGCCCAATTTCTTCACATGGCCAAAGATTATGCGCGCGCGCAGGGTTTTAAAGGTACTTTCTTTATTGAGCCAAAACCGATGGAGCCTACTAAGCATCAATACGACTTTGATGCAGCTACGGTGATCAGTTTCTTACAAGCCTACAATCTAGTAGACGATTTTAAGCTTAATCTTGAGGTAAATCATGCCACCCTTGCTCAGCACACGATGCAACACGAAATGCAGGTTGCTGCTAATGCGGGCATGTTGGGTAGCATGGATGCCAACCGTGGTGACTACCAAAATGGTTGGGATACCGATCAATTTCCTACGAATCTTAATGAGCTTACGGAGATGATGCTGGTTTTTATTGAAGTTGGCGGACTTCAAGGCGGGGGTATCAATTTTGACGCAAAGACCAGGCGAAATTCTAGCGATTTGTCAGATATCTTTCATGCACACATTGGCGGCATGGATGCCTTTGCCCGCGCCCTGATTACCGCAGACAAAATCCTGCAAAATGGGACCTATTCCAAGCTTCGAAAAGAGCGATATGCAAGTTTCGATTCAGGTGTCGGTCGCGATTTCGAAAGCGCGAAATTAAGTCTGGAAGAACTAGCAAAAATCGGTGCTGAAACCACACCTAAGCAGATAAGTGGAAGGCAAGAACTATTTGAAAACATTATAAATCATCATTTGTAAATCAGCGCTTTATTGCTGTCGAATTCATATGTTTATTGAAAGTAGATGAAAGAAGAAACGAATAAAGCCTACATCCTTTTAATTACGCTCGTAGCAACGCTGGGCGGATTTCTTTTTGGCTTTGATAGCGGGGTAATAAACGGGACAGTGAAGGGTTTGGAGTCTTCATTCAATACAGATGATTTTGGAAGTGGATTTAACGTGGCTTCAATGCTTCTAGGCTGTGCCTTCGGTGCTTTTTTTGCGGGAAGTCTGGCAGATAGGTTTGGTCGGAGATCGATGCTTATTTTGTCTGCTTTTCTTTTTGTGATTTCTGCTTGGGGATCCGGCATTGCTGAAGGTTCTGCGGTTTTTGTGGTATACAGAATTTTGGGAGGGCTTGCAGTAGGTGCAGCATCCGTAATGGCGCCAGCTTACATCAGCGAAATAGCACCTGCCAGCTATCGTGGAGCCCTTGCTACGGTCCAGCAGATCGCAATTATTTCGGGTCTCTTTATCTCTTTCTTGAGTAACTACCTTCTAGCAAATGCCTCAGGTTCTGCAACAAGCCTTTTTTGGTGGGACTTTGAGACATGGAGGTGGATGTTCTGGATGGAGTTGATTCCAGCGGGGTTGTTTCTTTTCTTGTTACTGTTTATTCCCGAGAGCCCACGTTTTTTGGTAGCTAGCGGAAAGAAAAGCAGAGCTGTAACTGTGCTTAAGCGCTTGTTTGGTGAGAAATCCGGAGCTAAGAAAGCGGATGATATCGCCGCTTCTCTATTAGCTGATCATAAACCTCGACTTTCTGACTTAGTTGATCAGGCGAGCAAGAAGGTACGCCCTATTGTTTGGGTAGGTATAGGACTTGCAACATTTCAGCAATTGGTTGGTATCAATGTGGTCTTTTACTACGGGGCGGTGCTCTGGCAAGCCGTGGGGTTTGGGGAGAGTGATGCTCTTTTGATCAATGTGGTATCCGGAGCGCTAAGTATCGCTGCGGTGGTCGCAGCTTTGTTAGTGATTGACCGAATTGGCAGAAAGCCACTACTCATGATAGGCTCCATCGGTATGAGTATCAGTTTAGGGTTGGTAGCGGTCGCTTTTTCTACTGGTTCTCTCTCCGTCAATCAAACTTTGGAACTGGAAGGCAATATGGGTCTGGTGGCTTTGATTTCTGCCAATGTCTATGTGATCTTCTTTAATTTATCCTGGGGACCAGTGATGTGGGTCATGCTTGGAGAGATGTTTCCAAATCAAATAAGAGGTTCTGGGCTTGCCGTCTCCGGATTGGCGCAGTGGATATCGAACTTTGGCATCACGCTTACATTTCCCATTCTATTGGCATCTATAGGTTTGGCCTTTGCCTATGGGATGTACGCTTTATTTGCAATTATCTCCATCTTTTTTGTGAGCAAATTGGTTTATGAAACCAAGGGGAAGGAGCTAGAGCAAATGGAAGGCTAGTAGATTTGAATCAGATGGACCTTCTTAGCACTCTTCGATTGCAGCTAAGAGGATGCGTGCTGGTGAATAAACCCATCTACCCATTGAATTATATCCTCATCTGGCTCGAAAGTTTCTATTGCATCGATTTCAAGTAAAGGCTGTACAGCTTTACCATTAAGCTCCTTTAGCATCTCAAAGACTTGCTTTCCGCCACCACAGAACGTATTGTCATAATTGGAATCACCTAAGGCCGCCACAGCGAAAGGCTTTGCAGTAAGATCAGGTTTCTGTTCGCGTGCTTCTGTGACTAAATCCTCCAAATTTGGTGGGACATCACCCAGCCCACAGGTAGACGAAATCGCCAGTATAAACTCCGCATTTACCAGATCATCTACTGTAGGATCCTCCACCACTTTACTTTCAATTCCCTTACTTTCCAAATGTTCTTTCGTGCGCTCTGCGGCATTTTGCGCGTTCCCAAATACTGATCCATAAAAAATGCTTACTGCTGACATGCTAATCCTTTTACTTCTAAACTTATTTTATGATACTAAAATTTCTTCCGGTTTACTGATGGTGGCTAAGCTGGTAATTTTTGACTTGTTTACTTTCCCTTTTTTAGGAATAATTTTCATACCTAGCATATACGCCCTAGGTTGATTTACGGCATCCACAGCTATTAATTGGTCATCATTGAAATACCAGACAGACAAAGAATTTGTTTTCTCCGGCTCGGTTCTTACCACTACATCTGTGTAGCCTTCAAGCAGGCCCACAATCTGCAATTTAATTCCGTACTGATCAGACCAAAACCAAGGCACCTTATCGTATTTCGCTTCTTTTCCGTTGATATGCATACCTACCACATTGGCCTGGTCCATGGCATTCTGGACGGATTCTAAGCGCAGCAGCCGGTCATAAATAAAGCTGTAGTGACTGGTACAATCTCCAAGCGCATAAATCGAAGGATCGCTGGTTTGGCAAGCTTCATTCACTTTGATACCATTTTCAATGGATAGTCCCGCACTTTCTGCAAGGTCGCTATTGACTTTAACCCCAACCCCCACAATGATGATGTCGGCGGAATACTTCTTACCATTTTCACAAACCACACTTTGCACACCATCAGCTTTAGAAATGGACGAGACCGAAGTACCGGTAACAATCTTAACCCCATTCTTGGAGTGTAGCTTTTGATAAAACATCGATATCTCAGGCGCCGAGACTCGGGACAGTACGCGTTCTTCTCTTTCTAAAACAGTAACATCGCATGACTTACTTAGCGAAGAGGCTGCCTCTAAGCCAATGTAGCCTGCGCCAATGATAACAACGTTGGGCTTGGCGCCTTGCTGCACAAAGGATTCTACACATGCTTTTAAGCCTTCCGAATCAGGAAGGTGACGAATAGTAAATACATTGGTAGCCTGCTCAATACCTGCAAAACCTGGCACAAAAGCATCGGCACCTGTGGCTAATACCAACTTGTCATAGTGTGTTGTTCCCTCACTCGTTTCCAAAACCTTTTCGGACTTATCAATGGTTTTGATGGATACGCCTAAATGAAGCCGAATATCTGATTTCTCGTAAGCTTTGTCAGGCTTAAGGTGAAGCATTTTATCTGGAAAGTCGCCCAGTAAGTATGCCTTAGACAAAGGCGGTTTTTGATGTGGAAAGGCCTCTGACCTATCGTAGATTTCAATTGTACCCTTCCAGCCAAATTGCCTGATGGCAAAGGCAGCATTGATGCCTCCGTGGCTTGCGCCAATCACTACACATTTTTGAGACGCTGTATCACTCATATCATTAGGGAGATGATCATCATTTTGGATCGAATTTAGCATTCAATCTGTTGAAACCTACTTTACGACGGTACTCTCCTAATTCTTCAATGTTTTCCTGAGCATCTCCCAATTGTATTCGACCTACTTTCTCTAGTAGAGAGGCGATGACTGCTTTCATGATAGCTCTGGCGTGCGCCGACCCCAAACAATTGTGGGTGCTGAATCCAAATGCTACATGTGGATTGACTTTACGATCAAATTGCACTTCGTTAGGGTTTTCAAAGACTGTTTCATCTCTATTGGCAGCAGCGTAGCACAGCGAGATACGTGTGTCTTTTGGAACCGCAGCACCACAAACCTCAGTATCCTCGGTAGCAACTCTCGCCAGTTGTGTGAGTGGTGAAAAGTAGCGAATAAGCTCTTCGATGGCTCTGGTGGTGAGTATATCATTATCGCGAAGCATTTCCAGGCGGTCAAAATGCTCAGCGAAGTATGCAATAGAATTGGTTATGGTATTGATCACTGTGTCCCTCCCGCCGGCGAAGGTCAAAATCATGACCCCTTTTATTTCTTCTTTTGTGAGCTTGCGACCCTCAATCTCTGATTCCAAAAGCACGGAGTATAGGTCACCGTTGGGTGTTTTCTTGGCTCTTTCTATTTCCTTGTCAATGTAGTCATAAAGTAAAGCTGCTTTATCGCCATCCAGAGCCTCTCCCTCGCTCCTGAATACATGGGTGCCCCAGCCAATCCAAACCTCAGATTCACCATAGTCGGAATTCAAAAGCACCGTTAAAGCCCGGGACTGGATATACAAAGCAAACTCGCTTACCACGTCAAACTCGTGTCCGTCAAGCATGCTTTCCACAACCTCGTCTACAATTTCTTTGAGTCTGGATTGGTATTCAGGCTGCATCGGCCTTCGAAACCACCCTTCCACCAATTGCCGATAGGCACGATGCTCCGGTGGATCTACTTCAAACGGAATTTGTCTTGTATCTCTGATAGTTGCTTCCGAAGGAACTACGGTGCGACCGACTTCTCCTGCGGAAGAGTATGTCTGCCAGTCATGGGCACATTTTCTGAGATCTCTCAGCCGCATCACCATTTTTACGGGATCATCTTGATCATTCATGTAGCCGAGACCTGTTGCCTGCCTAGGTTTAGCAAAGGCATCAGGAAATTCACTTTTTTTGGTTGTACCCATTTTGCAAATGACAGCAAACACATCGCATAACACTTTGTCCATTTTGATTCATTGCTATGCTATTTTGACAACCAAATGCCATTTGAGATAAAAATGAGCGACTAAAAAAGCTACAGTGCTCGACTTATTGAATACATTTTTCGAAACTCCAGTGGACTGTAGTTTTTGTACTTTTTGAATTGCTTATAGAAAAATGGAAGACTGTCATACCCACATCGATACGCGACTTCACTCATCTGTAAATCTGATTCTATGATCAACCTGCTGGCGATGTTTACACGGTATTCATTTAGATAGGAAAAGAAGGGCTTATTCATTGACTTGCTAAAAAAGCGTGAGAAGGCCTGTTCATTCATACTGAGTTGCTCTGCTACCTCCGCGAGCTTGATCCGATCTTTAAAATGCACTTTCACGTAAGCCTGAACTTGTTCTAGACGGTTGGTATTCGTAGGGTTTGCTTCAAATGAATAGGAGGGTCCAGCCACCAGCTTATATCGAGTTTTTGTCGCAAGAAAATCTAACAACTCAATTAGTTTTAAATACTGACTTACACCTGTCTCTTCAGTGATTTTCAGCATCATATCTTTAATCACTTTTTTTTGGTCCTGAATGAAAAGACCCCTTTGGGAGTCGCTCAATAGTTTTCTGATTCTGTCAAATCCAGGCAATGGATGAATCACATCTTGTGTCCATTGGATCACAATTGAACTGCTTCTGCCACAGTGATCATCCGTGTTGGTCCAGCAGTGCGGAAGGTTGCTACCCACCAAAATCAGGTCATGTACCATGAAATCAGAAATATTGTTGCCAACATACCGAATGCCAGTACTCTCCAAAACCATGGTGAGTTCATATTCCGGGTGAATATGTAAAGGCATATCAAAAGACGCTTTCTCGAAGAGAAATCCGTAAATCCCTACCTCCTCGGATACCTTAACTTTTTCAAAGACTGCCTTCAATTATGTTCGTTTTTGTTATCCAAATTCCAATTTAGTCAATAATGAAGGCCTAATCGATCATTTTTTTGTCAAGAAAAGAGACGCTTCTGGCTCTTCGGTATTAGATATTTGTTGCACAGATGATAGCAAAGAGCGCAATAGGTCTTGGGAATGGTGAATTTGAAATTTCCGAAACCCAAATAAGTGATCCTCAGCCGGATGAGGTTCTGGTCCGGATCAAAGCAGCAGGGCTTTGCCACACGGATTATGACTCGCTCAACTGGGGCAAGAAAATCGTATTGGGACACGAGGGTGCAGGAATTGTACAGGCGGTGGGCTCCTCAGTAGATGAAGTGGTACCTGGTGATCAAGTGATACTCAATTGGGCTACACCTTGCATGACCTGCTTTCAATGCCAAGAAGGCAACCAGCACATTTGCGAAATAAACTCACCCGTGACAGCCGGTGCGAATGGATACACCCCAGGTCATGCGCATCTGGAAGGAACTCGGTACATGGGCAAACCCATTGAGCGTTCCTTCAACCTCGGAACACTTTCAGAGTATGCGCTTGTGAAGGCTTCTGCTTGTGTAAAATTAGACGATAGCATGCCGATGCCCTCCGCCTCCATCATTAGCTGCGGAGTAATGACTGGTTACGGATCGGTGGTCAACTCTGCCAAGATGAAACCGGGGTCCAGTGCGGTAGTATTGGGTACCGGCGGTGTTGGCCTGAATGTGATCCAAGGCTGCAGAATATCAGGAGCTTCCAAGATCATCGCAGTGGATATCAATCAGGACCGCCTAGAAATGGCAAAGAAGTTTGGTGCAACAGATTGCATCTTGGCAGATCGAGAGGATCAAGGCCTAGAAAGAGCTGCTTTGGAAGTAAAGACCATGACTCAGGGCAGGGGTGCTGATTATGCTTTTGAGTGTACCGCTATACCAGCCTTGGGAGCGGCTCCATTGGCGATGGTCAGAAATGCGGGCACTGCTGTACAGGTAAGTGGTATTGAAGAGGAGATAAAGATTGATATGACGCTTTTCGAATGGGATAAGGTCTACATTAATCCTTTATATGGCGGATGTAGGCCACAAATTGATTTCCCAAAACTGGTCTCACTTTATGCCAAGGGAGATTTACTGCTGGACGAAATGATTACGCGTACCTACCCTTTGGAAGACTTGAGACAAGCACTCAAGGACATGCTTGAAGGGAAAAATGCGAAAGGAGTAATAACTTTCGATTGATGGCAAAATCTCATTTTCGAACTACTGAAAACTCGGATCCTGCATTTGGATTTGAGGGGCTAAAGTTTATCACAGTAAAGTCAAAAAATCTGCTGGGAAGAGGAGACATCTGTGTTTTCGTCCCTGAAGGTAAACATGAAAACTTACCTGTGGTGACGCTACTTCACGGTGTGTATGGAAGCTGTTGGGTCTGGGCACTGAAAGGAAATGCTCACGGAGTGGCACGGGATTTAATTACCAGCAAAAAAATATCTCCAATGATACTCGCAATGCCTTCAGATGGACTTTGGGGGGATGGAAGCGGCTACCTTCCGCATGGGAAGCAGGATTTTGAGAATTGGATTGCCGAGGATGTCCAGCAGGCCGTACTGGAAAATGTTCCCGAGGTATCCGCGCAATCGAAGCATTTTATATGTGGACTATCGATGGGCGGTTTTGGCGCACTTAAAA
This sequence comes from Bacteroidota bacterium, assembly GCA_039026695.1. Taxonomy (GTDB): domain Bacteria; phylum Bacteroidota; class Bacteroidia; order Cytophagales; family Cyclobacteriaceae; genus Ekhidna. Next base: position 33,047 of record JBCCLV010000007.1, on the reverse strand, counting down.
TCGGAAGTAGACACCACCAGAAGTTTTGTGCAATTTCTGCTCACAGCTCGATTACCTCGTATAACCAAATGAGTCTATTTGTGGAAGAAGAGGAAAGGCACTATCGAAGTGAAAATCCGGAATTAGAAGATGCATTTGTGAGTATCCTTAACAATCGGGATCATTTGCCGCCCTTGAGATTTGATTGTGGAACCGAGGATCTGCTGTTGGATTATAATAGAAAGCTACATCTTCAGCTAGAACAGGAAGATATTTCGCATATCTACGAGGAATTTAGTGGTGGACATCAGTGGAATTATTGGCAAGACCATCTTACCGACAGCCTTTTTTTTTTCAATCAATTTGTTTGAATCTTCAAGCTAGGTGGAATAGAAGTGCAGCGAAGAGTGGTAAAACCTTGGACCAACTATCTCAACTTTCTTTTTTCATCTTTGCCAGTGAATAGACTAAAATGCCAGAGCTTGGGCCTCTTTATACCGCAGTAACTGAAGATGCGTACGAATGTACGGTTGCTGTGGAATGCTGTCTTTTTGGCTTTCAGGACAATCAATTGAAAATATTGCTGGTAAAGCGTTCGATCGCACCTTTTCAGGATAGCTGGGTATTACCGGGTGGAGCAATGATCGAGGGTAAAACACTTACTGAATCAGTCAATACGGTACTCGATAAGCTCACAGGTATTAAAGAAATTGCATTGGAACAAGTGGCCTGCTACAGCAAGGTAGATCGCCATCCCATAAAAAGGGTGGTTTCTGTTTCTTTTTACGCCTTAGTAAAACCAGAAAACTACCCAGTCATTCCCAGAAACTACATTTCAGAGATCAAATGGTTTGACATTCTGTCCGTTCCAGAGCTAGGATTTGATCACAGCAAGCTGCTGGCAGATTCACTCAGTAAGCTTCGTGAAAACTTACGTCAAAATCTAGTCTTCGGTGAACTACTACCAGACCTATTCACCCTTACAGAGCTGCAGGAACTTTATGAAAATATCTTAGGAGAGCAATTTGATCGCCGGAACTTCAGAAAGAAGATTATGCAAATGAATTTGCTTACTGCTACCGATGAGAAAAAGCAGGGCGTAAAAGGAGGGCCAACCTTGTACAAGAAAAACCAAACTGCACAGGAAAACAGCTTGTAATTCTGTTTTTCTGTGTATAAATTACACAGAAATAAATAACAATTAAACCAACTTAAAAAATGAATAGTAAAGTTGTCACATTCGGTGAGATCATGTTACGTTTAGCCCCCCCGGGGTTTTTAAGATTTTCCCAGACCAACACATTTGATGTAATCTACGGAGGCGGTGAATCCAATGTCGCCGTTTCACTGGCAAACTATGGAGTACCTGTTGATTTTGTCACCCGTCTACCCAAGAATGATATTGGAGATTGTGCTTTGATGGAGATGAGAAAGCGAGGTGTGAATACCGAAAACATTGTTTTTGGTGGAGATCGACTAGGTATTTACTTTCTTGAGACTGGTGCAGTAAGTAGGGGTAGTAAGGTAGTTTACGACCGTGCCCATTCTGCAATGGCAGAAATTGAGTCAGGGATGATTGATTGGGATAAAGTATTCGATGGTGCTAGCTGGTTTCACTGGACTGGTATCACTCCTGCGATTTCTCAAGGCGCCGCAGATGCTTGCTTAGAAGCAGTAAAGGCAGCCTCGGAAAAAGGCATTACCATTTCAACTGACCTGAATTATCGGGCCAAGCTTTGGAAGTACTGCAATGATGCTAAGAGAGAAGAGATCATGGCTGATTTGACTTCCTATTGCGACATTGTTTTAGGTAACGAGGAAGACGCAGAGATGCATTTTGGAATTAAGCCGGAAGGCATTAGTGTGCAAACAGAAGGTCATAATGTAAAAGCAGAGGCTTTTCTCTCCGTTTGTGAGCAGATGATGAAGAAGTTTCCACGTGCAAAAAAAGTAATTACTACACTTCGGGGATCCATTTCCGCTTCTCACAATACCTGGGCCGGTGTATTATACGATGGCAAAAAGCTTTTCGAAACACGACAGTACCAAATTACTGACATTGTAGATCGAGTAGGAGGAGGAGACTCGTTCATGGGCGGATTGATTTACGGATTGCTCAAATATCCTGAAGACGATCAGAATGCACTTGATTTTGCTGTCGCAGCTTCTTGTTTAAAGCATACAATCAAGGGAGATGCCAACCTTGTCACGGTGAGTGAAGTAGAAAAATTGATGGGAGGAGATGCCTCTGGCAGGGTAGCTAGGTAAATTTTATTTCCTACTTGCTGAAGAGAGAATTACTACCTCTGGTAGATTACTATCTGGGGTATTTTGGCTCAATCTCTTCAGTCTACATCTACAGAACAGAAATACTAAAACAAGAGATTTAATTATGGCAAGATTTTCGAGAATTGAAGTATTCCAAGTAATGGAAAAGACTGGATTAGTTCCGCTTTTCTATCACAATGATATTGAAGTTTCAAAGAGAGTATTAAAGGCCTGCTATGATGGCGGGGCCAGGGTATTGGAGTTTACCAATCGTGGAGATTACGCACACGAAATTTTTGGTGCACTTAATAAGTATTGCGAGGCAGAGCTTCCTGAAATGATCCTCGGCGTAGGTTCGGTCACAGATGCGGGAGCAGCATCACTGTATATGCAGCTAGGAGCTAACTTCATTGTTACACCAGTTTTGCGAGAAGACATAGCTTTTGCTTGTAATAGAAAGAAAGTACTGTGGTCTCCTGGTTGTGGATCGCTTACAGAAATTGCTCGCGCTGAAGAGTTGGGTTGTGAGCTAGTAAAGTTGTTTCCGGGTGGTACTTATGGTCCTGGCTTTGTGAGCGGAATAAAAGCTCCTCAACCCTGGACCAGCGTCATGCCGACAGGAGGAGTATCTCCTACAGAGGAAAGCTTAAAGTCTTGGTTTGATGCAGGTGTAACCTGTGTGGGTATGGGCTCTAAGCTGATTTCCAAAGAGGTGATCAAAAACAATGATTATGATAAGCTGACTGAGGTAACTAAAGGTACGCTAAAGATGATTGCATCTTTGAGAGCATAGTGTCTTAAATTACTTACTTGCTAAAAGACGAAACCCTTTCGAGAAGCTCGAAAGGGTTTCGTGTTTTTAAGGATCTCTTATCTAAAATTAGATAGCAGCCAAAGCTTCTTTCATATCAGATAGAATATCATCTATATGCTCGATTCCGACTGAAAGCCTCACCATTCCCGGAGTTACGCCAGCCGACAGTCGCTCTTCTTCACTTAATTGCTCGTGCGTCGTAGAAGCAGGATGAATCGCCAGTGTTTTGGCGTCTCCCACATTTGCCAGGTGAGAAATCAACTTTAGACCATCAATGAATTTTTGTCCGGCTTCCAGTCCTCCTTTCAGCTCAAAGGTCATCACACCGCCTGCTCCCTTGGGGAAGTACTTGGTGGCCATGTCGTAATACTTACTTGACTTCAATGAAGGATAGTTTACGTGTGAAACTTTCGCTTCACTCTCTAAAAACTCAGCTACTTTCATCGTGTTTTCTATGATCCGTTCCATTCGCAGAGACAAGGTTTCTAGTCCTTGTAAAAGCTGGAATGAATTCATAGGGCTAATGCATGGACCGTAATCTCTGAGACCTTCCACCCTGGCTCGAATGGCAAACGCTACATTGGGAAGTCCCAATGGGTTGTTGTCCCCAAATACGTCCCAAAATTTAAGTCCGTGATAGCCTTCGCTTGGCTCGGAGAGCAAAGGAAACTTTCCATTTCCCCAGTTGAAATTTCCACCATCGATGAGTACCCCCCCAATAGAGGTTCCATGCCCACCGATCCATTTGGTGGCTGAGGCTGTAACCACATTAGCACCATGCTGCAATGGCTGAAAAAGATATCCACCAGCGCCAAAGGTATTGTCCACAATCACGGGTATCCCATGCTTCTGGGCTACGCCTCCGATGGCTTCAAGATCCAAAATTTGCAGCAGCGGATTGCCTATTGACTCCAAGTAGATCGCTTTGGTATTTTCATCAATGGCTTGCTCAAAATCTTCAGGCGCTTCAGAAGACACGAATTTCACGTGAATACCTAGCCGCTTGAATTGCACCTTGAATTGGTTGTAGGTACCACCGTATAGCGCCGCACTGGTGATAAAATTATCGCCTGATTGCAAAATATTGGTCAGTGCTAAAAATTGAGCTGACTGCCCTGAAGCAGTTGCCAATGCCATCGTACCGCCTTCCAGCGCAGCTACTCTTTTTTCAAACACATCTGTGGTTGGATTCATGATCCTGGTGTAGATGTTTCCAAATTCTTTTAGTCCAAAAAGATTGGCTGCATGTTCGGAGCTATCAAAAACAAAAGAGGTAGTCTGATGGATCGGAACAGCCCTGGACTTGGATGTGGGGTCTGTCTCTTGTCCGGCATGAAGCTGGAGGGTTTCAAATTTCATTGTGTGTATTTTTAATTCTAGTAATCTAGTAGGATTATAAAGCGAAAATAACATGCAGTTCCTGAATGTTCTATATGCATTGAAAATGATTTTTCCTAAAAGTCTGATTCGGGCGCTTTTGACCTTGTGTTATTTAATGCTAGTAACCTATGCTACAAAAAGTTAAGCGTTGCCCTGGGTAAGCGGATCTAGAACAGTTTTACTTAAGTATTCGCTGATGATCCAGCCCCCTGTCCAGCAGGCCTGAAAATTAAAGCCTCCGGTGAGTGCGTCTATATCCATCACTTCGCCAACAGCGAACAATCCCGGAAATCGCTTAGCCTCGTAAGTAGTTAGGTCGATTTCGGAAAGGTGAATTCCCCCCGCAGTAACAAACTCCTCCTTAAAAGCACTTTTTCCAGTCACCTGATACATTCCTTGCGTCAGTTCTTCCACAATTTTATTGACGTGCTTTTTGGAGAGCTCTGCGTAGCACATTGAGGTATTTGGTAATACATTTTCAAGCATTCGTTCCCAAAATCGACGTGGTACGTCCCACATTGGATACTTACTTACTGTCCTCTGAGCGTTTTGCTGCTTGTATCGCATAAGGTCTCCTAGCGCTGCCTCGGGTTTTTTGGAAATGAAATTGATGAGAATTTTGAACTGATAGTCAATTTCTTCAAGTTGATAGGCTCCCCAAGACGAAAGCTTAAGAACGGCGGGTCCGCTAAGGCCCCAGTGCGTGATCAACAATGCTCCTTCTTCCTGTAATTTGGTGCCAGCTACCTTGACCTGTGCCGCGGGAAAGGAGATACCTTGCAGTTCTTTGATCCGGCTATCATTAATGCGAAATGTGAAGAGCGAAGGAACAGGTTTCGTTACCTTCAGGCCTATGCGCTCCAGGATCTTCCAGGAACTTGGGGAAGAGCCGGTTGCCACTATTACAAAGTCAGTTATGATCCGCTCTTCTTTTGTGATCACTATCCATTCGCGACCGTACTGCACTAGGTCAGTCCAGGTCTGTTGCTTTAGAATCCTAATGGAATATTTATCTGCCAGTTCTACAAAACAGTCGATTATCGTCTGCGAAGAATCAGATATTGGGAAGCAGCGGTGATCTTCTTCGGCTTTGATAGCCACTCCACGGTGCGCTAGCCATGATCTCATATCATCGCTGCTGAATTTTTTAAACGCAGGGTACAATTTTTTATTCCCTCTAGGATAAAAGGGAACTAACTCTGAGGGCTTTGTCCTCGCGTTGGTCACGTTGCATCTCCCGCCTCCGGAGATCTGCACCTTATGCAGCAGTTTGTTGCTTCGTTCTAGCAATGTAATAGTGGCCTTGGGGGTTTTTTCTGCAATATTGATCGCAGTAAAAAATCCTGCTGCTCCTCCGCCAATTACCACAACCCGCATAAGAACTAGTCCGTGTGGATCAACACTTTAGTTTCTAATTGAGAGCTGGCATCACCCCTGTATACCCCTTGGACTGGTAGCGTATTCATTGGGTGGTAGCTGGTAGCCACTGGAATATAATATTCTGTAGTAAATAGACCACTTGAAGGATCCAAGCCTATCCATCCAGCACCGTATATGAAAACTTCTACCCATGCATGTAGTTCATGGCCATCGCCCAAATCAGGATTAAAGCAATAGCCGCTGACAAATCTCGAAGGAATCTTAAAGTGGCGACATATTTGGACCATCAACCATGCAAGGTCCCGACAGGCGCCCTGCTTTTCTTGGAAGCAAACATCCGGATGCAGCAGTGAATGGTCGTAGCGAATCGTATGTTTCCACCCTTGATGGATCTTTGCGCAAAGATCAGTGAGCAAAGGGACTGTTTGGATGTGTGCTTTCTCGATCTTATTTGACCAGTCTATGAGTGCTCTGGAAAGTGGAATCTTATTAAGATAGAGTCGCTGTGCATGGGTTTCGTCTGTCTTGGGCTGCATTTCTTCCAGAAAATCAAAAGGATTGAAGGGAGTGACTTCAAGCTTTGCAAAGCTTTTGATCTGCAACCTATCAAGTGAAGCATCGAACCAGCTTTGATAGAAGACATTATTTTCCAGGTCGATATGCTGGGCACTCAACTGCGGCGCTGGTGAAACCTCAAACTTCCAGTCCAGCAACCTGATGTAGTTCCGATGCAGTGGGTGATAGTAGAAGTGCTGCGGTTCCAGGAAAACAGGTTTCTCGTATTGGTACAGAGAATGGTGAGTTACTTCAAGAATCATTAATTCAGTGCTGAGTTTGTTCTTGGACGCTGTAGTTAGGCATTACTTTAAAGTACTGATCGTATATGCTGGAGGAAATTTCATTGAGGCCAACCTGTACTTCATCCAAAAACTCATGCAGTCCGTACTTCAAGATATCATTTACGTTGGTGTATTCTAGCTTGGATCGGAGCGCACCGATTGCTTTTTCAGCACTATTAGAATGGCGTTTAGAACCCGAAATTTCTTGAAGTGCATTTTCAACTTCCGTGATGCAATAGAAGATCGAGCGCGGAAAGTACCGGCTGAGCACCAGGTACTGTACTATAAAGTCGGGCTGAATCTTTTGGTAGAGGTGCTTGTAGGCATTAAATGCACTGACGGACTTGAGTAGTGCGGTCCATTGAAGGAAGTCCAGGGGAGAACCTACCTCATCCACAGAGGGTAGGAGGTAATGGTACTTGACATCTAAGATTCGTGAGGTCTTATCCGCTCTTTCCAGTTGTTTCCCAATTTGGGTAAAATACCACGCCTGAGTTCTAGGTGCGGTACTACCAGCAATGCCATTGAAAGTGTGGATCCCGTTCTTTACGTACTCAAAGAATGCATGAGGATCTTCCTTTTGCCATACTTTTCGTTTTTTCGCATTGCGGACGTAGTGGTGCAGGTCATTCAGAGACTCCCAACACTCTTTAGGAATACTCTCACGTACCATGCGCGCATTTTCCCGTGATTGTGCAATGGTAGAAATAATTGCATTTGGATTTTGCTCATCAAAAGCGAGAAATAGAATGGCATTTTGTCTGCTGAAATTGCTACCGTATAGAGAGATAAATAATTCCCGATCTCCTGTAGCTGAAATCAGCGGGTCCCACTGCTCCTTCATACCTGGTGGTAAATCAATGCACAGATTAAAATTCACATCAATGAATCGGGCATAATTTTCGGCTCTCTCGAGGTATCTACCTAGCCAAAAAAGCGTATCAGCGACTCTACTTAACATATTTCCTTATTTATCAAACAGTACCCAAGTGTCTTTACTTCCGCCACCCTGAGATGAGTTAACCACCAAAGATCCTTCTACCAAAGCCACCCTGGATAGTGCCCCGGGAATCACTTCAACCGACTTGCCATATAGTATGTAAGGGCGGAGATCCACGTGTCGAGGTTGTATCCCTTTGCGCGTCAAGGTGGGTACTGTAGAAAGGGAAAGCGTAGGCTGGGCGATGTAGTTCCTGGGATTTTTTTTCACCAGCTTCCTAAACTTTTCATGGTCAGCTTTTTTCGCTTTGGGTCCAATTAACATACCATATCCGCCTGCTGCGTTGGTTTCTTTCACTACCAACTCTGGGATGTTCTCAATCACGTATTCAAGTGAATCTTTTTCTGAGCAGATGTAGGTAGGAACATTCTTCAGGATGGGTTCCTGGTCCATGTAATACTTAATTACGCGAGGGATGTAGGCATATACTGCTTTGTCATCTGCTACTCCGGTACCAGGGGCATTCGCAAGTGCAACGTTTCCAGCTTTGTAGGCTTCATAGATCCCGGGCACTCCCAGCATCGAATTTTTATTGAAAGTAAGAGGGTCTAGGAATGTATCGTCAATTCTCCGGTAAATCACATCAACCAGCTTAAGTCCCTTTGTAGATTGCATATAAACCTTCTTGTCTTTCACCAGCAAATCCTGGCCAGTGATCAATTCCACTCCCATTTGCAGCGCCAGGTAAGAGTGCTCAAAATAAGCTGAGTTATAGACTCCTGGAGTCAAAAGTGCTACCGTGGGGTCTTCCTTGTCCGACAAGTTTTCTAGCATGTGCAGCAAACGTGCAGGATAGTTGGATACCGGCTGTACACCAATTTCATTAAAAAGAGAAGGGAGTGCTTGTTTAATTATTTCCCTATTTTCAAGCATATAAGATACCCCTGAAGGACACCGTAGATTGTCTTCAAGCACGTAAAATTCACCATCCTTGGCTCTTACAATGTCGCTTCCTGTGATGTGGCACCAAATACCTTTTGGGGGCTTCAGTCCGATACATTGCTTCAAAAAGTCAGGACTACTCAATACCACTTCCGCTGGTACCACCTTATCTTTTAAGATCTTTTGGTCATGGTAAAGGTCATTAATGAATAAGTTGATCGCTTCAATTCGTTGCTTAAGTCCGGCTTCCAGAATACTCCAATCCTGAGCGCTAAGGATTCTTGGAATCAGATCAAGGTGAAGTATCCTTTCCACTCCTTTATTATCGGAATACACATTAAATGTCATGCCCATCGAGATCTGTGCTTTCTCGGTGGTGTGTTGTAATTGCTTTAGTTTACTTATCGCGAAAGAGTTTACATGCTCATAGAGCAATCGATTGGATGATCGGCAAATACCTTCCGAGTCAAACATCTCGTCGTAGTGCTCACGTGCATTGTATTGGCTAAATGGCAAACTGGTAATTTTAAATTGGAAAAATATTTATCAGGCGGGGTGACTCTAAGACTAGCAAAAAAAGTCTGGAAGTCCAAATGGATACGAATTTGATGGGAAAGAAATACTGCTACTATAGAGGAAGTGTCATTGAGGAGTCTAAAGCCAGCCTGCCTTTGGATGGAATAGGTACGCTACGTGGATTTGGCGTTTTTGATTTTTTCAGGATGCGAAATGGTGCTTTTTGTTTTCTTGAAGATCACTTGACGCGATTTGAACGTTCTCAGAAGTTTCTAGGCCTTTCAGATGTAATCGGTAAGGATGAAATCAGGGATGCTTTGGATACACTTACAGGCTGGAACCAACTTCCTGAAAGTGGACTAAGAATGGTTGTGCTAGGGGAGGGGCTTGAGACAGACCACAAGCTATCTCCGCTGTTTTACATACTTCAAACCGACCTGAGTAAGCACCGTCCTTTGCCGTTTGCCAGCGTGATTACACACGAGTACCACCGTGAGTATCCGTTGATCAAGTCCAACAACTATTTTACCAGCAACCTGCTTCATAGAAAGCGGATGATGGCAGGTGCCTTAGATGTGATTTATTACAAGGACGGAGTTGTGAGTGAAGCTTCACGCTCTAATATATTCCTGGTAAAGGGCAACCGACTGATCACTCCTAAAAAAAATGTACTGCCTGGAGTTACACGAAGTAAAATTTTAGCACTTGCATCAGATGTGCTTGAGGTGAGCGAGGCACCTATTTCACTAACAGACTTGATGGAAGCTGATGAAGTATTTCTGACCAGCACCTTAAAAGAAGTGTGCCCAATTGTTGAGATAGACGCACAGCGAGTTGGTAAGGGAAGCGTGGGTGTGAATACAAGAAAAATTGCACAAAAATTTAGAGAACACGTTTACGGCCTTAGTAATTCAAGCTTCACTTTGTAGGAGCTGCGATCATAAGTTTTCATAAAGGCTGAGAAACTCAAAAAAAGCCAGGCAACAAATTACCTGGCTTTTCCCTAATCACCTTTGTAAGCTTTTTGGACTTTGTGGTGATCTTCATCTTTTACAATGTTCTACTATTCACCTGTCACAAGCTCCACAGAAAGCTCAAAGTCGTCGTAGATGGTCTTATCTCCAAGGTTATCAAAGAAGCTTCCTGAGCCGTATTGAACGTTGAACTTGGACCTGTCTATGGTTAAATCTGCAGTGGCAACATACTTTCCATCTTTTTCTTCAATCGTTGCTGGAAATTGAATTTCTTCAGTAATTCCTTTAATCGTGATATTACCAACCACTTTGTAGCTACCAGGACCCTGAGGAACTGCCTTGGTGATTACAAATGTGGCAGTGGGAAATTTTTCTACATCAAAAAAGTCCGCGTTTTTAAGGTGTCCTTCGAGTTTCTTTTTGCCTCCTCCTGAAAGGTCTTCACAGACAATAGATGCCATATCAATGGTAAACAGTCCGCCGGTGAGTTTTCCATCTTCCATTTCAAGTCTACCGCCTTTTAGTGCTATGCTGCCGTTGTGCTTGCCAGTTACCTTCTTGCCTACCCATTTTACCGAGCTGGCTTCTGTGTCTACGTTTACTTTTTCAGCAACACCAAAACCAGAAAGGGTAAATACTGCTGCTAGTACAAATGCTTTGATCATGTTTTTTTTAATTTAAATGTATGTACATGTATTTTGATTATTGCTGAACGATCTTTGAAGAAAATGGTTCAGTAGCTTTACAAAAAATTTTTGGTTGTGCTGGAGATAGGAAAGACATTGGTGTCGGATGATGTGGTATCGGAGCAGTTTGTTTGCGACTTGCACAAGTGCAAAGGAGCTTGCTGTGTAGAAGGCGATCTGGGTGCCCCACTAGATGAGTCTGAACTCTCACTTATAGATGAAATGGTTGAAGTTGTGCGGCCTTATCTTCCCAGAAAATCGCAAGAAGTGCTGGATCAGGAGGGAGGCTACATCCTGGATGAGGATGGTGACTACTCTACTACCACGGTAAATGGCAGAGAATGCGTATTTGCATTCTATGATGAAAAACAAGTGCTAAAGTGCGGCATTGAGCAGGCGCATAAGGACGGCAAAACCAATTTTAAGAAGCCTATTTCTTGTCACCTTTATCCCATTAGAATTTCCAAATTGCCGGATTTTGATGCGCTGAACTATGATCGCTGGAGCATATGCTCAGATGCTTGCGACCTGGGTAAAGAACTAAAAGTTCCGGTTTACAAGTTTTTGAAAGATCCGCTGGTAAGGAAGTTTGGTCAAGATTGGTACAAAAGCCTCGAAGAAGCGGTTGGCAATGACTAAGTCGTGGTAAGCATTTTCAGGCAATTTTGACCGTTTACTCCTCTCTGATTTATCTTCTGCTGTACAGACCAGACAGCCCCTTGACCTTAATCAATTCTTCAACTTAACTAAAGGTATTTTAAGATTTTCTTCCATTTTAGACCTCAAAATGGGTTTCACCTTGGTATACTTTTTTTATCACTGAAATAAGATGTTCTACGGGTGCATCTTTTAATACGTACGCGGATGCGCCTGCCTCCTGAGCTTTTGTTATATATCCCTCTTTATTTTCCATTGATAGCATTGCAACCTTAATATCCGGATTCTTTTTCAAAATCTGCTCCGCTGTGTCAAAACCATTAATGATAGGCATATTAATGTCGGTAAGGACAATATCAGGATTTAGTTCATCCACAGCAGCAATTGCTGCATTACCATCTAGAAACAATCCGAGAATTTCTATTCCGGGGTAGTTATTTACCAATGTTCCCAACCCCTGTAGTACCATTTCATGATCATCGATGATGATTATTCGAATGCTTTGTTCCATTTGCTGTTTAATTATTCCGTGAAGTAACGAAGGATTTGATGTTAAGGGGGTGTGATATTGTACTATTTTGATTAAGTGAAACCTTCAATTTTTTAAGTGATTCCCTTACGACATCTAATTTTTTTGGACAGGGCTTCATCATTTTTAAATTCTAACTTTGAAAGAATTACGAGTATAAAATGTGGTAGATGCTTCAAGTACATAAGGACCTGGAAAGTAACTCAGCGCAGTTCTCAAAACAAGAGAGTTTAGATTCTAATAACCTCTTTCAGCTAAACCTAAATAGCAAGCTTGAAAGCGCAACCGGAGTAGGCACTTTTCAATGGAACCTTAGTGAAGACAATTTCTTTTGTTCAGACAATTTTTTGAAAATCATAGAAATTGAGAACCTGAAAAACCAGTTTTATTCGCATCACTTTTTTTCTCTCATAAAGTCTGAAGAGCGCAATCATACATTAGAAGTGATGCATCAGTGCATCACTAGTAACAAAGAATTTGATGTTACCTTTTCGCTAAAAGCGGGAGATGGAAAGATGATACGACTGCATGGATTTCCAGAAGGAGATGTTACTGGTAAGGTTCTGGTCGGATTCATTGTGGATGTCTCGAAGGAAGTTAATTCAGATCGTTTTCTACTGAAAGGACAAGACATGGAGCGGAAGCGTATCTCCATGGAGCTGCATGATAGTGTAGGCCAAAAATGCGTTGCGCTTAAGTACATGCTCGCGCTGCGAAAGTTAAAGAACGACTTTAGTGATTTTGATTCAATCAATACGGCGATCGACGAGATTATCAATGAAATCAGAGCCATTACACACAATTTATCATCAGAAATCGTCTCTGAGATTGGTCTGGAAAATGCAATAGCCCAGTTATTGAACGACAGTGCGCTGGCACTGAACGCCAAGCATGAACTTGACTTCTTGATTTCAGATAGATATGAATATTCAATCGAACTGAAAAAGATGCTCTACAGGATTGTTCAAGAGGCACTTACCAACATTATCAAACATTCTGAGGCGACAAGCATTAGAATTACAGTAAAAGATCAAAATAGGCAAATGGTTTTGAAAATTACTGATAATGGAAAGGGTTTCGACATCAATCAATATGCACCTGGAATTGGTCTTCAAAACATTCAGAAGCGCGTAAGTTATTTAAATGGACATGCAGACATTGATTCTAATGTGGGCTTGGGCACCGCTATAAACATTAAAATACCAATAAATCATGAAGAAAATTAGGATTGTAATCATCGATGATCATGATATGGTACGGCAAAGTCTGGCATCAATGCTTGAGACATTTGATCGGTACGAAATAGTTGGTACGGTCCATTCCGGTAAAGAAGGTTTGAAAATGGTTGAGGAGCTCAGACCCGATTTAGCCATCATTGATATCATTATGCCTGATATCAATGGAATAGAGGTAGCAAAGAAAATAAAACACAATTTCAAGGAGGTCAAAGTTTTGATGCTCTCAATGGAGGTTTCCAGCGACTATGTGAAATCTGCTTTTCAGAGTGATGTAGATGGGTACCTACCTAAAAACGCAGACATTAAATTACTGGTGGAGGCAATCGACACCATAGTAAGCGGCAAAAAGTACTATGATGAGAGGATTAAGGAATATATCTTCAAGTTTTTTGTGGGTGAAGAATCATTGAATGTGCCACGAATTGATGCGCTATCCGACCGGGAGGTTCAGGTTCTTAAACAGATTGCAGAAGGAGTCTCAAATTCGAAAATAGGGGAGATGTTATTTATTAGTCCCAAAACCGTAGAAGCGCACCGAAATAACATCCTGAAAAAATTGAATCTTCATTCTACCGCCGATCTGGTAAAATTTGCGATTGCTAAAAACCTTACTTCTATTCCCAAGGATATGAGCATAGAATAGTGAGCTGTTTCAAATACCCCAAGCTTTCTATAAATTGACGTTTGCGATCCTTACTTTTAGCAATGACTGATCCTCTGCGGATCCTCTTACGATGTTTTCTAACCCGCCAATTTGCTGAATTATCTGATATCCTATTTGTCCTTCACAGTCCTTTATATCAAAGCTATAATCATGATCTTCACTAAAAAGTGTAACATTGATCATGCCTTCCACTTCTTCTAGCTTTATTCTGATTTTAAAAAGACCGGACTCTTGGGCTGTTGAAATTAATTCATTGATGACCAAACCTAATTTTATACCAACATCATTATTGAATGAGAATGATGGATCAGAAATTTGGTAGCCGCATTCAATATCTTGATAGTCATTGAATGCCTCTACTTTAAGGCTGTCGATAAACTCTTGACATTCTATTTTTTGCAGGAAATCCTCTTTAAAGAACAAGGTATGAATACGAGCCAATATCTGGATTCGTGTTTGTAGTTTCTTAAAGCTTTTTTCAACTGGCGACTGTTTGTATAGCTGCTCTTTCATGTAAAGAAAGCCAAGGACCATATTTAAGCTATTTTTCACTCGATGTTGAAGTTCCGCCCTTAAAATCTTGTTTTGTTCGAGCTCATTTTCGAGCTTTTCTAAGCTGCTCTTTAGGGGAGTGATGTCTTTAACGGAGATAACGTGGAATATCTTACCCTGCGATTTGTAGTTAGAAATATTCGCTGAAATAAACTTCCTGTCCGAGCCTCTCTCCACGATTTGCTCCCAAGAATGTTTATAGGTAAGTGAGGAGCCTAGTATTACTTTAGAGCCGATTTGAGGGAAAACGCGACTGATTTCAAGGTCATTTAATTCCTCGTGTGTTGTGCTTAATAGGTCCCGAAATGCATCATTGGCTCTTATGATCTTTTGTTGTTCATCTAATAGGCAAACCCCGATAGTTAAAGCGTTAAAGACTTGATTGCGCAAGTCATGATAATAGGCACTAGTATCGTTCTCACTTTTGCTGCCCGCTAGCTTTTTATGAACAGCGTCAACCGCGTCGTATATATCATCGTAGATATATGGTTTTTCGAGAATGCCGTGATGCTCGGTCTTATTCATCATTCTAAAAGTTTCCGAGTCGTGAGATGCAGTGAGGTACACTACGGGAAACTTATAATGCTCATTGATCAACTTTGCGATCTCTATGCCACTGCGACTACCGTGTAAAAAGACGTCCAGAAGAGCTAAGTCGACTTTTTTGGATTGCAAGATGGTTTTCGCTTCTTCTAAGTTTGAAGCAATATGAACCGATTTGAGTCCCATGTCTTCCAGCATCTGACTCAGGGTCATTTGTGCTATTACATCATCTTCAACAACCAGGACCTCAAAGTTTGTCATCTTTTGTTTTGCTTAAATTTTTTAGTTCTAGCTTCTTCAAGGATTAAAGCTAGAAAGTATTATTTCACTGAAATTATCTCCTATTCCTAAAATCATTAGGGGATTCCCTGAAAAAATAGGATTCAGATTTCAACCGCTTGCAAGGACTTAGCAAGCCTATCTCTAGGCATTGGACGTTTTTGTCATTTCAGGTGAAAAACAAGCTCCGAAAAATGGTAATGCTGATCGTATTGTAATCCTCTTGAAGACTGATTGATTTTTTATTTTTATTCAATCATGACTAAAAAAGAGCTCGATCAGATTCTTGTTAAGATTGGTACAGATTCCCAGTTTGGTGTAATCATCACTGATTTTTATGGCAAGATCGAGTGGGCCAATAGGCGTATAGAATCAATGACAGGATATAGTCTTGAAGAAATGCGCGGCAACCGACCTGGGTATCTCCTGCAGGGTCCTGATACTTCTGAAGAGCACGTAGAATATATCCGAAATGGATTAAGGTCGCAAGAGTTCTTTGAGACGGAGATTTTGAATTATGCTAAATCCGGGAGGAAATTTTGGGTGAATTTGCAGATCAGTCCTGTAAAGAATGTTCGAAATGAAGTGAAATTCTTTGTGGGCATCCAGCATGACATTACGGACCTGAAAGACCAGAATGAACAACTGGAAAACTTCAATTACTTAACTACGCACAACTTCGTAAACCAGGTAGGTAACCTTTACAACCTAATTAGTCTGCTTCCATCAAAGGGAATGGACAATGGTGAATTCAAGATCATTGAGTTGCTAAGGTTGAGTTCTCGAAAACTAAAAGCTACCACAATAGACCTCAGAAAGATGCTCAACTTCATAGGTAAGGAGAGAGAGCTTTATTACGAAGAGGTTTACTTTGAGGAGGTCTTGGCGGGTGTTGTAGAGATGCTCAGGTCAGATTTAAATGAAGGTCAGGTTAATTTAGATGTTGAGGTTGCCACTGGGATTCGTTTGAATATAAACAAAATTTATTTAGAAAGCATCATGCAGAATCTTTTGTCTAATGCCATTAAATATCGAGATCCGGAAAAAGAACCCTGCATATCTATCAAAGCGTCACAGAATGAAAAAGAGATCATCTGTAGTTTTTCTGACAATGGACTTGGGATAGACACAGAGAAAGGACACAAGGCCATTTTTCAGGCCTTTAAAACCTATCATGAAAATCCAGAAGCAATCGGAATAGGTCTATATCTCACAAAAAAGCAGGTTGAAAAGCTGGGCGGTAGTGTAGATGTATCAAGTGAGCTCGGTGCTGGATCTACTTTTACTATAAAGATCCCAAATTAGAAATCTTGGATTCCCTTTTTAGATCAAGAATGCTTGATCTAAGAACACAATAGAGCATCCCTAAACACCAAATAGGGGTATTACCTATCGCATTAGGTACATCGTCAAAATAATTTAGTGGCATAATTATTTAAAGACGAAAATGTTCCTGGACAGCACCGGCTCTTTTGTTATAGAATCAACCAAAACTACCCCCTACGTAAGTTTTACGTCATCTAAGAAGCTACTTGAAATTAAAGGTGTTTCCAGCCCAGACAATACGCCGGTCTTTTATAGTCCTGTGTTTACATTTCTTGAGAGTATCGCCTCCTACGATATTCAGCATCTTAACGTTTGCTTTTCTCTGCTGTATTTCAATTCCAGCTCAGCTAAGGCTTTCTATAATATTTTGAAAAGAATTAAAGGTCTTACGGGAGCCATGACATATAAAATAGATTGGTTCTGTGATGAGAATGATGAAGACATGATTGAAAGTGTAGAAGATTTTATGGATCTGTTGGATTTAGATATCCGGATCTTGGAAACTGAGCTTAACCATGGTGAGTGAATTTATAGAACTAGAAGCGCCAGCACTGAATGGCTCCATTGCAGAAGTTGCAAAATGTACAATTGTATATGTGGACGATGAAGAGCACAATCTTCGTGTCTTTAAGTCCCTATTTAGAAAATATTATGACATTGTGCTATTTGATAATCCTCTTGAAGCACTAGAATATCTAAGGAGGGAAGAGGTAGCTATACTAATCAGCGATCAGATGATGCCCGAGATGAAGGGCACTGAGTTAATAGAGAAGATCAGTGAGGAAAAAGACCTCATCACCATCATACTTACGGGGTACTCAGATATTGAAGTAATCAAAGATGCCATAAACAGGTGCGGCATTTACCGTTTTATAACCAAACCTTATGATTTTGAGGAGCTGAAGGCAGACTGCAATAACGCGCTGGAAAACTACAAGCTTAAGCGAGATAAGGAGCTTTTACTGCATCAAATAAAGGAGCAGAATGCAGTCTTAGAAGAGAAGGTGGTCCAACGCACCGAGGAGCTTTCAACTACTAACAACCGACTAATAGAGAGCTTAAAGTATGCTGAGAGAATCCAAAGTGCTATCCTCACGGATAGAGAAATGCTGAAACAGGCTTTTCGGGATGTATTCATTATGTACAAACCACTTGAAATTGTAAGTGGAGATTTCTATCTGTTCAAAAAAATCGACAGCAAATACATCATTGCTTCTTTTGATTGTACAGGACATGGAGTACCTGGTGCGATACTCAGCATGCTTGGAAGCTCAATCCTAAATGGGATTGTATCCACACATACCTTAAGGCCAGCAGAGTTATTGGCGACCTTGAATAATAAGGTTTGTGAGATCTTAAATAGTACTGAAGACCGCATGAATGATGGTATGGAAGGAAGTATTATTCTGTATCATCCTGAAGCTAACAAGCTCATTTACAGTGGTGCCAGATCTGAATTGGTGCTATTTAGAAACGGCGAAATGGAAAAAGTAAAGGGCGAAAGGTTCTCAATAGGAGACCGGTATCTCGCTGAAGAAGAGGTCATTGAACAAGTAAAAATTGATACGCAAGACGTCACTTCCTTTTACCTCTTTTCTGATGGTTACAAAGACCAGATAAATGAAGATGGTACAGCTAAATACAATGCAAAACGCTTCAATAGCTTGCTGTGCGAGATACAAAAACAAGAATTTGACAATCAACAAAATGTGCTTGAACAGGAGCTATCCCAATGGAAGGGTAGTGCCGAACAAGTGGACGATATTATGATACTGGGATTTGATTTAAAAGATGCTAACGACTAAAGATATGAATGCGAAAGACCTAATTCTTGGGAAAAACATGGAACTCCTGCTTGCAGAAACACTGGTCAGGAACCAAGAGCTTGAGAAAAATCATGAAGACCTTCTTGAGAAATACTCGATGCTCGAAAATAGCCATCAAAGCCAAACGGCTCAATTTGATGAAATCAACACTCACATCAAAAGCAGCACCGAGAGATTTAAAGAACTTTCATCAGAGCTGCTGAGGGCGCAGAAAGCACTTGATGTCAAAGGCCAGGAAAACAAGAGGCTGATGGAAGCGCTAGACAGGTCACGCGACGAGCTTAAAACACTGAGTCAAGATCGCGCTACGGATGATCGTCATGCATTAAAAAGATTGGAGAGCCAGCGAGATGAATTGTCTACAAAGTATCACCAGGCTGAAGAAGCGCTTCAGATTTTAAAGAGCGAATCCAAGATCCATGAATCCATTGTTTCCGTAGCTAAGGTCGCTACTTGGAAATATCACGTTGAAACCAATACCATTCAGTTTGCGCCTGCGCTAAGAGAACTGGTGGACGATAGCAGATTTCCATTGGTTTGGGATTTCAACTTGCTAGCTGCCAGAATTCATCCCGAAGATCAGCATCTATTCGAAAACATGGTTTTGCAAGGATCAGATCTCGCAGATGGGCCACAGATAGTCCGATTTTTGGAATCCAACAGGAGTTATAGAGAGCTACAGTTCTTTGTCCTTGATGGGAAAAAGCAAAGCGACATTGAAATTTTAGGCTGTCTGGTTCCGATGACTAAGGTGCAAGACACGCAACCATTCGAAAAAAAGATTGAAGAACACCTTTCTCAAATCGCCTATAAGGATGAAGAAATCCAACAGCTTAAAAAGAAGCTGCAAAATGCCCAAAGCTCTGTTGTAGATATAGAGAGACTGGGAAAGATGGGTAGGCAAGTAGATGAACTCACGAAAGAGGTCCAAAAACGAGATAGACTGCTAAAAAACGCAGAAGAGGAGAGGGAAGTAGCAGAAGAGATCATACAGGAGAAAGAGCGGGAACTCAAGCAGATGCGTCAAAGCGTCGAGGAGAGCAGTAAAGACTCCCAAGAGTTTAAGGATGTACTTGAGGAACTAAACAGGACTAGGAAAGAAAGTGCGAATCTTAGTCTGGCTGCTAGTCAGACCCAAAACGCAGTGGTGATTACAGATGGCAAAGGATGCATTGAGTATGTAAATACTTCGTTTTTGAATTTCACAGGCTATACGTCCGATCAAGTCATTGGTAAAAGTGCTCATGATTTTCCTTCATCACAAAAGTCAATCAGCGTTTATTTTGATCAAATAGCTAAAGGTATTCAATCCAAGAAGCAGTTCACCGAAGAAGTTGAAAGCGATTCAAGTACAAGTGGTTTAAAGTACTTGTCCGTTTCCACGAATCCCATACTAGATGAGGGTCAAAGTCTGGAAAAACTAGTTTTGATTGTAGAAGACATAACAGGCGATAAAAAGCGACAATCAGAACTAGAAGAAACCGAAGAGGAAATGAGAAAACTGATGGAATCTCAATTCATTCAGTCGGAAGAGCTCATCGAGAAGGAAAAGCAGCTTTCAGAAGCACTAGAAGAAAGTGAACGCATCAGGGAAGAAATAGAGAATCTCTCTATGGTGGCTAGTAGAACCGACAATGCTGTGATCATCACCGATGTAAGCGGAAGTATCTTGTATGTAAATGATGGTTTTGAGCGGATCACGGAATACTCAAAAGAAGAAGTCTTGGGTAAGAAGCCAGGCACCTTTCTGCAAGGCCCTGGTACCAATCCGGATCACAAAAAGAAGATCAGAGAGGGTCTAAATAGTAAAAAGCCTTTTAAGCAAGAGATCCTTAACTACAGCAAGTCTGGTAAGCCTTACTGGTTGAATATAGCGATCAATCCAATCTTCGATGAGCAGGGAGAGGTAGAGAAATACATCGCTATAGAAAATGACATTACGGAACAGAAGGAGAGAGAAGCAGAATATGCCAATCTTTCCCTGGTTGCCAGCAAAACAGACAATGCCGTAATTATTACGGATCGTCATGGACTGATCGAATGGGTAAATCCTGGTTTTGAAAAAGTTACTGAGTATACATTGGAAGAAGTTCTTGGCAAGAAGCCGGGTACCTTTTTACAAGGCCCGGAGACCAGCAAGGAAGATGTGCGTAAAATCAGTCAAGGGATAAAATCAGAAAAGCCCTTTAGACATGAGGTATACAATTACAGCAAATCTGGTCGTGGCTACTGGTTGTCACTATCCATTACTCCTGTTTTTAACCAACAGGGAATTGTAGAAAAGTACATTGCTATTGAATCTGATATTACTGCTGAAAAGGCTGCCCAGGCCGAAATGGAGAATCTCTCTTTGGTGGCCAGTAGAACCGATAATGCTGTAATCATTACAGATAAGCATGGTCTTATAGAATGGGTAAATGAGGGTTTTATCCGCTTGACAGAGTACTCTTTTGAAGAGGTAAAAGGACAGAAGCCTGGCACATTTCTTCAGGGTGAAAAGACGAGCCAGGATGACGTTATGGCAATCAGGAGAGGAATCAACAGTCAAAAACCTTTCAAGCATCAGGTGTACAACTACAGTAAATCAGGTCGCGGGTACTGGCTGTCACTATCTATCACACCTATCTTCGACCTGAACGGGGAGGTAGAAAAGTACATCGCCATAGAAACTGATATTACGGCGCAGAAAGAGTCTGAGCTTGAGTTGGAGAATCTCTCTCTTGTGGCGAGCAAGACAGATAATGCGGTAATCATTACGGATGATAAAGGTGGCATTGAGTGGGTGAATCAAAGTTTTGTCAGCCTCACAGAGTACACGCTAGACGAGGTACGAGGCAGTAAGCCTGGTACCTTCCTACAGGGGGCCGAGACGAGAGAAGAGGATGTAATCGCTATTCGCAAGGGAATCAAGAGCCAAAAACCATTCACCGCAGAAATTTACAACTACAGCAAGAGCGGTAAAGGGTACTGGTTGTCTCTGTCCATCACGCCAATTTTTGACCAATATGGTATACTGGAGAAATTTATTGCGATTGAGCGAGACATAACGGAGGATCGTAGGCTAGCAGCTGAAATTGAAGATTCGGAAAAGCAGATCCGTATGATCATGGATGAGCAGTTTGAGAATCAGGAGAAAATGATACAGCAAGAGCAGGAACTGAAACGTGCGCTTGAAGAAAGTAAAATCCTTTCCCTGGTTGCGAGCAAGACGGATAACGCGGTGATTGTTTCAAGCAAAGAAGGACTGATCCAGTACGTGAACGCGGGATTTGAAAAGATTACGGGCTACACTTTTGAAGAAGTAAAAGGGAAGAAGCCAGGAAGCTTTTTGCAGGGACCGGAGACGTCAGAGGCAGACGTGCAAGCTATACGTGACGGATTGCTTTCTAGAAAGCCGTTTACGCAAGAGATTCTCAACTATTCTAAAACCGGAAAACCTTACTGGTTATCGCTATCCATCACACCGATCCTGGATGAGCTGGGAGAAGTTGAGCAATACATTGCAATTGAAAGTGACATCTCCGAAAGAAAAGCTGCCGAAGACGAGCTTGAAAACCTATCTCTAGTGGCAAGTAAGACCGATAATGCGGTGATCATTACCAATCAGAATGGGCTCATCGAGTGGGTGAATGAAGGGTTTGAGCACATTACCGAGTACAAATTTGAGGAGGTAGTAGGTAAAAAGCCCGGAAACTTCCTGCAAGGAGAGGAAACTACCGAAGAGCAGGTGAGTAAAATCCGGGAAGGTCTGGATAGCCGGAAACCATTTACTTCTGAGATCTACAACTATTCGAAATCAGGTAAAGGATATTGGTTGTCACTTTCAATCACACCCATTTTTGATGATGCCGGTAAGATAGAGAAGTACATAGCCATAGAAACGGACATCACAGAACGCAAAACGCTTGAGATTGAGATACAAGAGTCAGAAGAGCAAATGCGTACACTCATGGATCAGCAGTTTTCAAGTTCTGAAGAGCTGATGAAAAAAGAGGAGGAGCTGAATCAGGCGCTAGAAGATGAAAAGCTCCGCAAGAAAGAGCTCGATGATGCGATGGGACGTCTTAAAGAGACACAGTCGCAAATTGTGCAGAGTGAAAAGATGGCCTCATTGGGCCAGCTGACTGCTGGTATTGCGCATGAGATCAATAACCCGATAAATTTTGTATACAATGGTATTGATTCATTAAATATGAGCGTAGATGACCTTACTAAGATCATGACCAAGTACAACGAACTGGAAAATAGTGATATTGAGAAGATTCCTGAAATACTCTCAGAAATCGGAGATATGAAAAAGCGCCTCCGATTCGAAAAGCTAATGAGTAACCTGCCTACTGTCCTTTCAGACATTAAAAGTGGTGCGAACAGGACAATAGAAATTGTGAAGGGATTAAGGGTATTTTCCAGATTGGATGAGGAAGATCAGAAAGCTGCCAATATCAACGAATGTTTGGATAGCACATTGATCCTCTTGAGAAACAAGACGAAAGACAAGATCAAAGTACAAAAATTCTTTGACCAGTCTTTAGGTGACATCATGTGCTTTCCCGGTCAGTTAAATCAGGTTTTTATGAATCTACTGAGCAATGCTGTGCAGGCCATGCCGGAAGATAAAAATGATGGTAAGATCATGATCTACACCGAAAACCTAGAAAAAAGCGTGATTATCCGCATCATGGACAATGGCGCTGGGATTCCGGAAGACGTGAAGAAGCGAATTTTTGAGCCATTCTTTACCACTAAGCCAGTAGGTATTGGTACAGGTTTAGGGCTCTCCATTAGCTACGGCATCATTGAGAAGCACGACGGAAAAATCTACGTAAACAGTGAGGTGGGTAAAGGGACTGAGTTTGTTATTGACCTACCAAAAGAATCTGCTAAGGCTACAAAGACCATTGCATCATGATAGAAATAGAAGAATATAAAACCATTCCTGACTATTTAGAAGAAGACTTTAATAGCATTCTCTATGTAGACGATGAAGAAAGTAATCTCAGGGTATTCGATAGCGTCTTTAGCCGGTACTATAATGTCTATACTGCCAACAATGGCAAGACGGCAATTGAAATGCTTCATGAATTTGATGTCAACATGATCATAACAGATCAGAAAATGCCTGAGATGACGGGCACTGATCTGCTAGAGAAGACCCTGGAAGACTTTCCAGACATCATAAGAATCATTCTTACGGGCTTTGCAGATATTCAAGCCATTATCAAAGCGATAAATAAATGCAGCATCTATAAGTACATCACAAAGCCCTATGAAAACGCGGAGATCAAGGAAATCATAGACAAAGGACTTGAGATCTACAATATGCGGCAGGAGAAGTACAGAAAGGAGAACCAAGACGCGCCGGTTGCAAGTCAAGAACCAATAAGCGATAGCAAATTGGAAACTGTTGCTTTACCAGCGATGAATTCTCTGAACTTAGTAAATGACTTGATGCTGAAAGATGAGGATTTCGAAAGCTATTTTGATTTCCATATCGATTATAGATTAAAAGGAGAGGAGCAATTCCCAAGTGTTTATGGTGACTTTATGATCCATACCGACGATGAGGGATCCTGTATGTACTTTACAACAATGAAATGTAGCCCAGATGCAAGTGGTGCTATGTCCTATATGTATATGAAATCAAAACTTCGGTCTACACTGGAACACACAGGCAATGACATAGTGCTTAATGATTTAAAGGCAGAACTGCTTGAAACTCTAGAGAATCAGGATAGCATAGTCCTTTCCGAGATCAAGATATTGACTTACAACTGGGAAACCGGAGACGTGACATATCTTTCTCAGGATCAAAATATTAAGCTATACTCCATTGGAGATCAACTTGAACCTGTGAAGTTTTCAAGAAAGTCTCGTGGCGAAGACTACTTTGAGCATCATGCAAGAATAGAAGATGATCTCATGCTCTATTTCTGGGATTACAATCTTTCCGAAGAGGCCACTGCTGTGTCGCCAGATTATTTCAAACAGATTGTCACTCATGCTACGAGTGTCCCCTTTGATCTACAGGAAAGTCAAATTGCGAGCGGCATTAAAAGTGTGGCAAAGAACTTTAATGACGCAGTGCTTTTTGGGATTTATATCAACGATTGACAACTACTAAAATGAAAATAGAAGCAACAAAAATTAAAGAATGGTGTGATGCAAACCTATCTCCTGTAGCTTGGCAGAGAATTGCCGTAAAAGTTTCGCCTCAATTCAGGGGTACCGGAATCAAGCTAGGAGATTTGCTGAACCCCACCGACGCTGTACTTTTAGACGATCAGGGCTACAAAATCATCAAATCGGCAGTAGAGGAAACATATAATGTATCCATCGCGATTACGGTTTAAAACTGACAAAATGAAATGGAGGAAACACACCTATTTCCTTTATCGTGGCGACAGATTCAAGTGCTCCTCTCAGCTTATCAAGTTGGTGTTGAGTCAATCCTTGTTTTTTATTGCATAGCAAATGAACGTTGATAGATCTTTCTTTGTGCTGAAAGGTAGCGCCCAAAAAGTTTTCTGAAAGTACCTTGTCGGCAGAATCACTCACTAATCCTGCTAAGTCTTGCAAGACTTCCTTTGTCAGGAAGTTTTTGTGTTTATCTCGCAAGTAACTTAGGCCTTTTTGATCGCCCATAAGCCCTCGGGGTATACTCAGGTTTGTGTTCAAGGGCACTACTTGCAAAGAGTGCTCTGAGAAACTACCATATTTTGCGATAAGAGAATTTATTTGAGCTCCATTCCTTTCCAAGAGCACTTTTAGTTGATCATGAAAAATGGTAGTAGGGAAGGGTAGAGGGAGAAAGTTGATCTCTTTGTGTAGCAGTTGCGCAATCTGCTGATAGCCGTATGCAAGGTTTGCGAGGTTGGTGGAAATATCATTAGGTACTTCGCCACTTGCCACGAACAAGTTTTTTATCTTAATCCATCTTAGGGCTGCACCGTCCAGTGCAGGTAAATCTCGGGTAGGCTGCTCTTTACTAATGCAGTACAGCAAATGTTTATTCAAGAGCTCTTGTTTTGCGCAGAAGTTTCCTCTTCTAATTTTTCAATGGAAGTAAGCAGGACTCTCAGCCCACAATAAATGAGATCTACATCAGCGATGCCTAGCTTCAGGTCTCCGGTGATGGTAACTCCTTTACTCAAGACACGATCTAAGACATCCGAAAGGAGCATCTTCTTTTCTTCTGGATCGTATTCCTCTAGTGTTTTTAGTTTATCCATTTTCTACGAAGCTATAAGGGGGCCATGGCCCTGATAGTTCTGCTATTATTCCGTCCTGCTTTAGGCTATCTGCTAAATCACTGAGCTGGGACTTGAGCAAGTCAGACTCAGAACTGGAAGCAAGCATAGAAAGGTTAAGTAGATTGATATCATCACGACCAGTCAGTTTTTTGTCCAATTCTTTTTGAACTTTGGTATCAGGAGTGATTGAAGTGATCGTCTCATATATTTCCGTACGGACCTCATTAAGCGCTTGTTTCACTAACCTTTTTAAGAGCTCTTCTCTCTTCTTCTTCAGTAGAAAAGCGCTACCGTCATTCGCGGAATTTATTTGTTGATCGATTGCTTGCAAGTCGGACGAATGGTCTATTTGCCGCTGTTTGGTTATGGATTCTTCATAAAAAAGTTTTAGTCCCCATTCCCTTTTTCCTTCAAAGCGCCGAAGCAATAGCGAAAATTCTTCCTTCCGCCTCGATAGCATACTTTTTACAGCTTCTTCTGATTTGAAGATCGATCCGAACTTAAGTGGGATCACATTGTGCTTTGCTGCTAAACTGCTTAGTCGGTTTTGATGCTGTAGCACTTTCTCATTTACCCAAGCAATGTCTTTTAGATTTTTCTCTATTGCTGCCTGACCAAATTCTTTCTCTGATACCAGGTCAAAATCAGCGCATAGACCTTCACTGGAAATACCCTGTTCCTGGTCTTGGCTATTCAAGATGCCATATAGGTAATATAGATTCATAGGTAAAAACTACTCTCTGCCCATCTTTTTGCTTTCAGCAAGCCTTTGGAGTAGTTTTTCTTCCTGGCTATCGTATTCCTCCTCACTTATTTGGTCAAGCTCGAATTGTAGCTGGAGTTGCATTAGTTCTTCCTGAATCATTTGTGGGTTATACAGCTCTTCTTCTGCTCTTTCTTTAATCACCTTGACCAGGTGGTACACTCCTTTTACGGGCGCAAGTATGATATCGTCAATTAAGAACATAGAATCAAGATAGGCTGAAATTGGGTTTAAATGAAATTAACGGGTGCCATAGGACCTACATACTTGAATACTAAGTTCTCTCCCATACGGTCACTCAGCTCGTTCACTGCTGCATCAAAATCTTTTTCTTTTGACCTCTCTACGAAGAAAGCGACATTGGCAAACATGGCGTCAGACACATTCTTTAACACTTTCTGATCTTTTGAATAAGTTGAAAGCTTACTTAGGACTACCTCAAGCATGGCTTCCTTCTTTTCATCTAATGCTGCTTCCACCATCTTGCCCAACTCTATCTTCTCATCCTGGTTGTGAATGTTGTTCTCTATGAGATACTGTCTTTTTTCATTTATCTCATCATTTTCCGTCATTAGTTCTTCAAAGACGGTATCCATCTTTTCCCAAAGAACCTTAAGGCTTAGCTCTACCATACCTTCAATTTTATCAAGTGTGGCTTCTAGTTCTTCTTTTTTTTCATTGACAAGCGTCTCTAGTGCGGCGGTATCATTCACCAGTGTTCCGAAAGCAAAAGGAAGCACAGCGTATTCCCCCATCATTAACTCTACGATACGTTGATGATTTACCAAGTTTTTCCTGGATGCTGGTAGCTCCTCGTCATCGTGTATTTCTTTTTCTTGATAAGCAACGCCAAGGCCTCCGATAGAATGTAGTCGTATTTCGCTTGGGCTGCCTTCAGTACTTAGACCTAAAGCACCTAAAGATCGGTTTTGATCGGCACGTACTACTCCGTAGAGATACAGTTTTTTTTGCATGGCTTTAATTGTTAAAGATGGTTTCTCTGAATGATTGGATGGCTGAAGCTCCCTTGATTTCATAAGGGAACAATGGCACTTCGATGCAATCCAAATTTTGAAAATGCTTTTTGGTTTTTTCCACGACCTCTTGTTCGTGTGAGTATCGTTGGTGATAAAATGGATCTTCAGAATCAGGGGCGCGGTGGTTGATAAAAAGCGTCTTAACGCTTACTTGATTTGCTGAGAGTTCATCGTGAAATCGTATTGTTTCACTTAGTGCCATAGCATTTGGAATGGTCACAAGGACAAACTCGCAGATCTCAGTGTCAGTAATGGTAGATCTCATTCTGCTTACCAGGCGCTTCAGCTCCAAAAGCATGTCGTCTGCCTCATCCGGGCTGTACTTTCCTTTGAAGGTTTTTTGAATAAGCCTATACTTCCATCTCATGGAGGCCATTGTTTTTATCCACTTATCAAGTACCTCAGGCATAAATAGAAGCCTGAGTGCATGGCCGGTAGGAGCCGTGTCTACCACGATCTTTTCGTAGGTTGCCTCATTGAGGATGTCAAAGACTGATTTTAACCCCATCACTTCATCAATACCAGGGATCATCAGTGACATCATTTGATCAATATCGTCCCTATCCAGATGTGTGGAAGTGTCGAGCAAAAGTCTTATTTCTTCTTCATGCTTCGTCTTAAATTGGGCAAAAGCCTCTTTTGCATCAAGTTCTACGGCGTTCAGATCATTTTTTTGAGTTGCAATTTTAGTAGGATTGTTAGTCAATTTCAGTTCCCAATTGTCTCCTATGGAGTGAGCGGGATCTGTGGAGACTAGCAACGTCCTGAATGTTTGAGAAAGCTGTAATGCAATTGCCGAGGCTGTGGAAGATTTACCCACTCCTCCTTTTCCACCTATAAAAATTAGCTTCTTTGAGGGATCTTCCACCGATTCTTTTAAGTGAAGGTCATTTACCTAAGTTTAGGACTCAAGCCTTTTTTCAAGGGATTCGATCCTCTTTTGCAGCTCCTGGTTTTGTTTTAAAAGCTGACTTTCACCAGCGCTGCTAGAAAGGTAGGGATCATTCTGCCACCAGTTAATGCCCATTTCTTTTGCTTTGTCTACAGAGCATACCACTAGTCGTATTTTTATGGAAATAAGCTCAATTTCCGCAATATTGACGTTGATATCTCCTGCTACCACAATTCCCTTTTCGAGCACTCGCTCCAGGATGTCTGCTAAGTTGGTAGAGTTACCTGTAGTTACCATTTTTTCTGCCATAAGGGTCACATTGCTATATGTAGGCAATATACAGTTTTGACTGAAAAACTAGTATTTGAGCAATTGCTGATTTGTGTTCGTTGCAGGCTCGAAAGTTGGCTCAGTAGCTGGACGCGCGTTCTTTAATTTTACTTTATCCATTACGAGTGCCATTTCTTGCTCTATTCGGGCTATGTTTCGTTTTACATTTCTGATTTCTCTTTCGGATCTCTGAAGCTTGTCTAAGAGGTTTTGGCGTTTGTAATCTAGTTTGTGTAGCTCCATAAACTGACTTGAGTTATTGAACGGGGCTACCCTCATCCCTGTATTGGTCAGTGAGGGTACATCTTGGATGGTTTTCTTTTTATCATTCATAGCTTATATCGCCATAATATGGCTTCTCTTTTTACGGTTGATAATATTTTCAATGATGTTGCCAATGAGTGCTCTTACTTCTTGCTGGTTGGTACGACCTGAGGCGCTGCTCGTTTCCGAAGAGAGCACATCTTGACAATAGGTAGTAAAAAGTGCTATATCTTCCTCTGGTTCTAGACCCATCACAGTAATGGTTTTCGCAATCATAATTCCACTGCGGATAGTGGGCGAATATTGGCAAACATCACTTTCTCGCAGTTCTCGTACCAGCTCAATGATAAGTTCACAAACATCCATGGGTACCCTGGCTTTTGCATAGATTATGTCAAGTTCCGTTTCATAGTCCGGGTAATCCAAATCGATAGTAACCATCCGATCTCTCAGTGCATCTTGGCTCTTATGAGTTCCTGCATATTCCTCCGGATTACTGGTGAATATTGCGACAAAATCAGGATGAACTTCTAGGTAGGGATTTCCAGCGTAGGCTTCATTACATAATGTGAGCATTCGGTCCTGTAGCACTGAAAGCAGTACGTTGTTGGCTTCTGGGCGGGACCTGGTAAATTCGTCATAAATCAGCGTATGTCCATTCCGACAGGCTTCTGTAAGCCGATTATCCACCCAACCCTTAGTCATCACTTCCTCTTCCTTAAGGACCGTAGAAATGAAATTGTCTCGTACGCGCTTAAACTTGTAACCTGCTTCACCACCAACTAAGTTTGATGAGGTGAGTTCCTCATCGCCGTGAATCAAGGAGATAGGCTGGTTCAATTTACTTGCAATGTGCTTTGCAAGGGTACTTTTTCCTGTTCCAGCGGGGCCTCTAAAATGTACTGGATATCCAGCACGTATATAGTTCAGAGCTCTCTCCGTGATTTCATTGATGTATTTGGTTTCAACAAATTCTTTATCTGGAGCGACTAGCAAGGTTACTTCTCTGCTCATACTGAATTAGCTTCTTGAAAGGTCATTTCGTAACTTCATTCGGAATGTTTCGTATTCCTGTTGCCGCTGCTTTCGCTCTTCTGCGAGTCTGCTTAAAAACGCTTTTGTTTCTTCCCTAATATTTTGAACGTAAGCCTGTCGTTCCTCTGCCGCAGATAGTGTTTGGCGCGGTTGGGTGGATAGGTCTTCAATATTTTTTTTCGCAGGAGAATCGGATGTTTTAACGATTCTTTTCTCTTTGGGCTTCTCAGTAGATTGCAGGTTGACAACTCCTAGTGCCTCCTGCTCTTCACTCGGCGGAGTTGAAAGTTCAGGCTTCAGGGTAGGTGTTATTACTGATTTGGTATCTGCGCTTTTCTTTTTTGGCGAGCGCTTCACCATCTTCTTCTTTCTCGATGGAATTTCTTTAAGCCCTGCTACCGGATTTACAGTCTCATTCAGTTCTTGTGTGGTCTTAAGTGGCTCTATTGCTTCTAGGGTCGGTATTTCAGGTGTATCAAAAGTGCCTTGTTCAAGAGTGTTTTCTCCTTTTCCTGCATTTGGATTAATTGGCAGCTTTTTTACGCCATTTTTTTTCTTTTTTGTTCCTTTCCTTACCATTTTCTTTTCTTTTCTCCCTTTGATGTCGGTAGTGATCTGAGGTTTCAGCTCGCCGTTGTTTTCACTTTCCTTTTCAGATCCAGATGTTGACAATTGATCTTCATCAACGTCATCTTCAAAAACAGAAAGTCGAGAGCCGATATAATCAGGAATCACTGCTGACACGGGTTTGATGTTTGTAAAAACGAACAGAAAGAAGAAAGCTGAAGACTGTCAACTTTCTCCTAATTCTGGTCATATTTAGGCTGCTCTTGCTGTAAGGCCTACCGCTTCCGCATACTTGAGATAAGTCTCAACTGATGCTACCACGACTCTTGCCTCCACAGTGACTAATTCGATACCTACTAGGGATAGTCTGACAAACGCGTCTACAACGACTCCTTTGTCTAGTACTCTGTCTACTACTTCCACTAGGCTACTTGATGATAGTTGTTTTTCTACTGCCATAATTGTTTTAGTTTGAAATATTCCTCAAACTTAAAATTGCCCTGTACCTAATTGGATAGGAGTTCAATCCATAATTGCTAGGGGATTCCTTTATTTCAAATCTTCATCGATTGAAATGAGCTTGCTTAGGTCTATTTCAAGGTCTTCTGAGGAAAGTTTGAATTGATCCCGAAGCTGCGCCATTTTGGTTTCAAGCGCGAGAAAGGTGGACCCCATTTGCTCTATTTGCTCGGGGGATAATTTGCCGGATTCTATCTTTCGGAGGGCCTGCTTCTCCATGAGCTCACGGATGGTGTTTACCAATGACAGCACTAGCTGTATCAGCTCATTTCCTTCGTTTTTGGGATCCAGGCTGATGGACTCTATGTCTTTTACCGATATGGATTGCTTCTGCACATCTTAAAGATAAGCTTTCCCAAAGGCAATAAGACAAAAATTTTAACTGGCTTCAGAAAGTACTTGATTGATGGATTTTGGGAGTTCTATGATGAATTCTGTACCTACTCCCACCTGACTTTCAACCCTCAATTTACCGTGGTGTTTCTCTATGATACCATAGCTGATTGACATGCCAAGACCCGTACCTACTCCCACAGGTTTCGTGGTGAAGAACGGCTCAAAGATTCGTTGCTTCACCTCATCACTCATTCCAGATCCATTGTCTTTAAGGCTGATGGAAATGCCATTATCCATAGCGCGCGTTGATACACTGATCTCCGCATTCTCACACTCGTCCGGAATCGCCTGGATCGCATTATTAATGATATTCATGAATACCTGATTGAGCTGTCCTGGGTAGCACAAGATCTCAGGAAGTTGATCGTCGTAGTTCTTAGAAACTGAAATTTTGTTTTTGGTTTTGTTTTTTAGCAATACAAGTGTGGCATCAAGACACTCATTGATATTTGCATCTTTCATGTCCTCTTCATCCAATCGGGAGAATACCCTGAGCCCTTTTACAATTTCAATTGTTCGTACAGCACCTTCTTTAATGTCATCAACCAGGCTCTCCAGATCCTTGCGTAGTTCTCCATACTCAATCTGCTCCTTGATCTTGATGGCTGCTTTTACTAATTTGCTATCAGCCAGCTCTCGATCAATTTCGTCGTACTTCTTCAATACAAGGGTGAGGTCCTGTAGATTTCTCCTAAGGCTGTCAATTCCATTAAATACAAAATTGATAGGATTGTTGATCTCGTGAGCGATCCCTGCAGTCAGTTGTCCCAAAGATGCCATCTTTTCGCTGTGTACTAGCTGCCCTTGGGTGGATTTGAGTTGGTCCAAGGTTTGATTCATGATTGCTTTACTTTCCTGTTCCTTTTCAAGCAGACTTTTCAACTTTGATTCAGCAATCATCAGTTGCTCGTTGGTTTTTATTTGCGTGTCAATAAAACCTTTCATTTCAAGCTGTAGCGCATTTGCCTTCTCTATTTCCTCTTCAAGGCTTTTCTTCTCCTCAGCTAGTATCAACATCCGCTCATTTCCTTTGATAAACTTTGCCTTTAGTGTTTTAGCGAAAGTCGATAACTGTTTTTTACTCGCTGAAAGCTTGCGTATCAACAATATAGCCTCTTGCTCTTTCTTCTTTTCTACGTGTAAACAGTAGCATAAATAGCTATATCCAGATGTCAATAAGATCAAAACAACTTTACCTTCCAAGTTTTGATCAAAACCAGTCGTATAAAAGGAGTATCCTATTGTAGCAAGTACTAGGGCAAGAAAAATGTAGCTGACTTTATGACTTTCAATCTTCATGATACGCTTCCGGTGATTTTCATAATGTAAAACAATAAATGATAGCCGGTTAAGGGAATAAGTAATTCCCTGAAATGATGTAATAGATATTACAAGGACGCTTGAAATAGAAGGGTATTCATAGCATCTACTTTGTAAGAAACAGTATTTGTAATGATTCTATCTAATGTAACTAGGGCATATATTGAATAAAAAGCGAGTACTGAAGAAAGGTGACTTTTGTTGCTCTTGGCTGTAGATATTGATTAATGTTAACCTGAGTTCGACGTAAGAAGTGGCGTTTTTAGAAGGATAAGAGAGCGATATTTAGTATATTAAAGTGTTGACTTTCAATACATTATCTAAATATCAGCTCATGTTATC
>JBCCLV010000006.1:0-69762 GCA_039026695.1 Bacteroidota bacterium | reverse complement strand
GAGACCTTGGATTTACCAGAGCAATGCATTCGGTATTGGGCTTCCAAGCCCCCATTGGTAGTAGTGGATACAGATTTAAGACAGAAATCTACTATCAGCACCTATTTGATGTACCTATCTGGCCTACAAATACTACGTCAGATGCCGAATTATTCTCATTTTCTATTCTCAATACTTTTGACGGCTACATTACCGAAGAACTTGCAAATGATGGCCTTGGAAGAAATTACGGTATTGAGTTCACTTTAGAAAAACCCCTTACTAATGGCTTTTATGCGCTCTCAACATTGTCTCTGTACGAATCAAAGTATACCGGAGCGGATGGTATAGAAAGAAATACGCAGTTTGCCGGAGGCTTCATCTTCAATGTGATCGGCGGTAAAGAATTTCAGGTAGGTAAGAATGGAAATAATTCGATTGGATTGAACGTCAGGTTTATTTCCGCAGGAGGAAAAAGGCAGGCTCCTATTAACCAATTCCAATCTCGAAACATGGGCTTTACTGTCTTTGACTTTTCGCGCAATTTTGAATTGCAATTGGATAACTACCAAAGAATTGACCTTGGGTTGAACTACAGACGGAATAAACCTAAATCAGCCAGTATTTTCGCTTTAAATGTTCAAAACTTTTTTGCCCGCGAAAATGAGTTGGAACGATTCTACAGTTTTAACCAGGGCCAAGTCGTTTCAGGCACTCAATTGGGCTTCTTTCCGAACTTGAGTTATCGACTGGAATTTTAGTGAGAGCTGCCTTTTGGTGGAAGAGAATAGACCAACTCATTCGCTCAATTCCAGCCAGCGAAGCTCTTTTTCCTCTAGTTCTTTTTCGAGCTGTTGCAGCTTTGTGCTGAGTTCCTGTAGTTTTTCGTAAGTAGACTCTTGGTTCATAGCTTCTTGAAGGGCTACCTTTTCTTTTTCCAATTTGGGAATTTGTGCATCCAGTTCTTCTAGTTCTTTCTGCTCATTGTAGCCCAGCTTTTTACCAGAGGTTGCCTGGACGGGATCTATCGCTTGTTTCTGTCGTTCGGATTTTTCTTTCTGTAAAGAGCTTCTGGTCTCTGCGGTAGGAGTGCCGTGCTTGTCACGGTAGTCGGTGTAGTTGCCCGGGAAATCTCGGATCTTTCCCTCTCCTTCAAATACAAAGAGATGATCTACCAGCCTGTCCATAAAGTAACGGTCGTGCGACACAATCATCAGGCAGCCTGTGAAACTGGATAAATAGTCTTCAAGTACATTTAGAGTGGTGATATCAAGGTCGTTGGTCGGTTCATCCAAAATCAAAAAGTTGGGATTTGACATCAGCACCCTAAGCAGCTGCAATCTGCGTTTCTCTCCGCCACTCAATTTGCCGACGTAATTATGTTGCATTTTGGGTGGAAAAAGAAACTGGTTGAGCAACTGCGAGGCAGTAATTTGAGAGCCGTTTTCCAGCTCAATGTATTCAGCCACTTCTTGTACAATTTCCAGCACCTTTTTATTCGGGTCGAAAACGGTCTCGTCTTGAGTGTAATAGCCAAATTTTGTCGTTTGGCCTACTTCCATGCTGCCTGTATCCGGCTTCACATTTTGGCCAATAATGTTAAGAAAAGTGGACTTTCCTACACCATTTGGGCCAATGATACCCACCTTTTCTTTTCGTTTAAAAACGTAGCTGAAGTCTGCTACCAACTTCAAACCAGTGTAAGCTTTTGACACTTTATGCAGCTCTAGAATTTTTTTTCCTTGTCGCTCTCCTGAAAGATTCACTTCCATTGCCTGCTGTGAAGTGCCACTATGTGCTTTGGCTTTGATGTCTTGGAAAGCATCTACCCTGTACTTGGCTTTGGTCCCCCTCGCTTTGGGCTGCCTTCGCATCCATTCAAGCTCCGTTTTGAACAAGTTTTTGGCTTTGTCAATAGAGGCAGCCTCCATTTCCATACGCTCAGCTTTTTTCTCCAGAAACTGGCTGTAATTGCCTTTGTAGCGAGTTATTTGCGAACGATCAATTTCAAAAATCTCATTCGTAACTCGATCCAGAAAGTACCGATCGTGCGTCACCATCAGCAGGGTGAGGTTGGCTGAAGCCAGGTAATTTTCCAGCCATTCAATAATCTCAAGATCCAGGTGATTGGTGGGTTCATCGAGGATCAGGAAATCAGGATTTACTACCAGCGCCTGAGCCAAAGCCACCCGCTTTTTTTGACCGCCTGAGAGGTCTCCCATTTTTTGCTCCAGGTTGTGGATGCCCAGCTGCCCCAGGATGGCTTTGATTTGATGTTCATATTCCCACGCATTCAGTGCATCCATCTTCTCGATCAGTGGGGTTATATCTGGGGCGTTGGTAGGATCAGTTTCAATCTTATGCAGCGCAAGCTCATAATCTCTGATCACGTTCAGTTCTTCTTTTTCCTCAGAGAATACTGCTTCTATGATCTTGTCTGCTGGCTCAAATTCAGGATGCTGGTCCAGCATAGAGACGATCAGCCCTTTTCTAAAAGAAACAATACCTTGATCCTGGCTTTCCTTACCTGCAATTACCTTAAGGAGTGTCGATTTTCCAATCCCGTTTACACCCACAAGCGCAGCTTTCTGTCCTTGGTCTAGTCCAAAGCTGATTTGTTCAAAAAGCTGCTTTTCATCGTAGCTCTTCGTGAGCCCTTCTACCGAGAGAAAATTCATTTCACGAAATTATTCAATCATAATGGTCTCTCTCAACTTTAGTGGTTGGTCGTTAAAATAGAAAATGTCTTTTTCCATACTTTATCTATAAACTAAGCTACTGAACCATTCTTTTTTTGGAACAATCTTTAATCAAAAGGCCTTTTCTCTAAAAAAAATCTACAGCGCCATGAAAAAAGCACCGCATTTTCTTGTCTTGATCTTTTTATTATCTGCTTGCGCCTCCTCGGTCTCTCAAGAGCCAGAAGCCTTTGACCAACAAACATTTAATGAATATTGGTATGCGGGAAAGGCTGAAATTTCAAGCTATGAGCTAGAACAGGCCCGCTATGGAGAGATACACAAAGGCTCTTCTGTGCTTGTGTTTGTGACTGAGCCATTTTCAAAAGGAAAGCAGGTCAAGCTTGATAATTGGCGAGATAAAAGTGCCGATAATGTGAGCGTATTGAAGCTGAACATGACCAAAAAGTTTATAACGGGCATCTATCCGTACTCTATGATGATGAGCACCTTCACCCCGGTCTCCTACGATCAGTATCCCTATGCTTTTAAGGTTACAACTTCTTCCCAGGAGTGGTGCGGACACACATGGATGCAATTGAATTGGCAGGATGAAAACTATCGGCTGCAGGGTTTTTCTTATTTTGAATCAGAAGCGGATGTGGATGAAAAGATAAAAACCGCTCTAACTGAAGATGAGATTTGGACACGTATCCGATTAAATCCAATGGCTTTGCCGCAAGGGGACCTTAGTTTGCTACCTTCCACTTTTTATCTTCGGCTCAAGCACAGAGCCAATGCAACGCAAAAAGCAACCGGAAGTCTGACTTCAGTTTCAAAATCTGACTATGCGGATTTCACCCATCAAGTATATGAGCTTGCTTACGAAGGGCGGGTGCTTAAAATCTATTTTGAAGAAGTATTTCCTTACACGATCCTGGGATGGGAGGAGAACTATGGCGGATTATCCACCAAGGCAAGAAAGATCAATACCATCAAATCCGCCTACTGGGGTCAAAACGGAAATTCGGACAGAAAAATCAGGAAAGAGCTAGGCCTAAGCACCGATTAGGCCTTTATTCTTGCTGGCAGCCAGGGTTTATTTTTGTAGAAATAGCCATTCATGCGAAAAGAAAATCCGTGGACTACCCATGCGTCAAAAGAGATTTATTCAAATCCCTGGATCCAGGTTACCGAGCACGATGTAACCAACCCAGGAGGAGGAAAAAGCCTTTACGGTAAGGTTCATTTTAAAGCTTATGCCATCGGAATTATCCCACTTGATAAAAATGGCAATACCTGGCTGGTTGGGCAGCACAGATATCCACTCAACGAATACTCTTGGGAGATCCCTATGGGTGGCGGCCCGCTTGAAATACCGACGGTAGAATCGGCGAAAAGAGAACTCAAAGAAGAGACTGGCCTTTCGGCGAGAAAGTGGGAATCCTTATGCAAAATCCATCTTTCCAATTCCGTTTCGGATGAGGTGGGATACGCTTTTTTGGCGCAGGAGTTAACGCAGGGAGAAACTGAATTTGAGGAGACCGAGCAGCTTGACATCTGGAAAATTCCATTTTCGGAGGTAGTACAAATGGTGGAAAATGGTGAGATCACAGATAGCTTAAGCGTTGCTGCAATCTATCGCCTGGCCAGGTTAAAAGGATGCTAGCTTATATAAGCAATTAAAGAACTTACATGTCTTAGCAACCTTCGTCTTTTTAGTAGGGATAAGGGGTTCTAAAAAATAATTCTGCTATAATAAAAGCTACAATGGAAAGTACGAATCCAAACATGAAGATGGTGTAGCTCACCCGGAGCAATCGATATTTTTTTCCTAGAACCACCCCTAAAAAATAGATGTCTTTGATCATGCTTCCGTAGAGATAGTTTGCATCTTGAAGCATTTCCTTCATCCCCCATTGATAGTCTTTGAGCGCCATGCGATGAAAATTTCCAAAGAAGAGAAGATTGGTCTCTTTGTTTGTAATGTCTAGTCTCTCAAATTTTCCTTTGGTTACATTGGGTCTTGTGGCAAGCACAGCAAAGACTATGGTAGCAAGGCAGACAATGGTAAGCATGATAGAAGGTACTGTAAGGTGAGGATATTCTTCTAGCTTTCTGATCAATACCGATACCATGACCGATAGGATAATTGAATTGATCGAGATCATGATGTTGGCCTTGTTGTCAGCGATCGCACTGAGTTCCATATGATTTTTGGAAGTGGTGCGAAACATGGTCTCGATGCCTCGGTCTGGTTTGAGCTCTTTGACTTTTTTGACCTTGCCCTTAAGCTTGGTAATCTTTTCCTCTAGCTCCTCTACTTTTTCTTGTTCTGCCATCTTTTAAGCTGATCGCGCACCCTTTTCAGGTTTTTCTTCACTGCGGTTTGGTACTTGTTCTTTGCCTGTTCTGTAAAGAAACAATGATCTTGTAAGAATGCCTGGTTCATGTGCATCCATTCTTCTTTTGAAATATTGCAAAGTTTAGTTTTTTCAATCTCGTTATGCAACTGCTGCGCTTTTTGGAAATAGTCATCTTGGGCAATATGAAGAAGATCAGCATCGCATAGGGTTTGCTCCAATGCATTTTTTGGACTTTGCGGCATTTTGGTCGCAAGGATGCAACTTTTTACTTGCTCGATTTTTTCCGAATCATAGCCCTGATCTTCTAGAAAGATTTCTGCCAGATGTGCGCTGTGGGATTCATGTTCATTCAGGCTTACGGTGTAGCCAACGTCATGAAACCACGCCGCGATGGTTACAATTTCAATTTCTTGCTCAGTGAATTCCTGAAGTGCGGCCAGCTCCTTAACTCGGGTTACCACCTCTTGTGTATGCTCCGCTGAATGATAGGTCAGATTGGGTGATAGCTTTTCTGACAGCAACTCAATCACGTGCCTTTCTACTCGCTCAAGAATATCTTGATCTCCCACTATCTAATTTCTTATCATTTCTTTGAGATTGTGGATAATCCACATTCCATCTCTAAATTAACAACATGCGTACCACAGTTCCTGTTGTTTCGATTTTGTTCTCAGGTTTAGTGCTACACTTGGCAACCTCTTGTGGAAACACAAATTTTGGTCAGCGTGCAGATAGCCTTTTCCTGGTAGTAGATGATCAAAAGCATTTTTATGACTTAAAAAAACCAAATGAAAAGTACTTTCTGCCCTATGTCCTGGAAGAAATCTCAGGAATTTCGTGGAAGGATGGAAGGATACTAGCCGTAGATGACGAGCGCGGAAAAGTATTTGAATATGACCTGAGCTCCAGAGAAATCACCCATACAATGGAATTCTACAAGGGAGATGATTTTGAGGGTGTGGAAATGGTACAAGAGGAAATATTCGTCCTCAGAAGTGATGGAGATCTATTTGCATTCGATTATACTTCTTCCAAAACCACGGCAGCAAGAAAAATTGAGACCGCACTCGGTAAAAAGAATGATACCGAGGGCTTAGGATACGATCCCGCTTCGCACCAGCTACTTATCGCGTGTAAGGAAAAAGGAGCCATTGCTGAGAGTCCAATTGAAGGTCGGGCTTTTTACCTCTTTGATCTTCGCAAGGGCCAATTACTAGAAACACCAGTTTTCACAATCAAACCGCAAGACCTTAAAAATTTTTGGGAGCTACATCGCGATTTCAAGTATGAAGAAGATCGAATAAAATTTAAGCCCGCTGCAATATCTACACACCCTATTTCTGGCGACTATTATATTCTTTCTTCGGTAGGAAAGATGATCGTCGTGGTAAATAAAAGCGGTAAGATTCGAGCAACTTACCCTATTGCATCCAGGGTTTTAGGACAACCTGAAGGCCTCACTTTTGCACCCGATGGCACCATGTATATCAGTAGTGAAGGAGAAGGAGACCGGGCCTACATTCTTAAATTCGACATGGAGAATAGATAGTGATCAATGCGACTTTTCATGAAGATGTACAAAAAAGGCAGACAATTTTTGAACTTGAAACTGGCTTTAAAGCTCCTTGTAGCATTGCTGCTAATTCCCTCACCCCTGCTGGCTCAGAAAGTCTATTTAGTAGGTGATGCGGGTGAAGAATCAGCGCAGCCTGTACTGGAGCTATTGGCCAATGAAGCTAAAGACGCTACACCTAAGGACGTACTTCTTCTACTTGGAGACAATATTTTTCCTGGTGGCCTACCTGATAAAGAGCACCCAGATCGAGCTAGGATGGAAGCAAGGCTCAATCCTCAACTAGACCTGATAAATAGTTTTCCCGGAAGAACCTTGATGGTGCCCGGAGATCTCGACTGGAACGGCCGGCGAAAGGATGGATGGCAGCAGATTTTAAACCAACAACAGTACATTCAAAATTACCTGAATCAGGAAGGGATCCTGGTTCCAGAGGATGGATGTCCTGGTCCTAAAGAAGTAGAGGTAAATGATTACCTAACCTTAATACTTTTAAACACGCAGTACTTTCTTTATCCGTGGGACAAACCAGATGAGGAAAGTGAGTGCGATAATAAATCGACACTAGAAGCTTTAGAAGAGCTAAAAAATGCCATTAAGCGGCATGCAGGAAAACACATAGTAATCGCTGCACATCACCCTGTATATACCTATGGGCCGCATCATGGAAATTTCAGTTTTAAGGAGCAGCTGTTTCCACCTGTAGTGGGTAGCCTTGTTGCGCTGTTTAGGAATACCATTGGCACTACCCAAGACAATACTCATCCAAAATATAGGGCAGTAATGAAGCAGATCCTAGCTGCAATGGACGAAGCAGCGAATGTCGTTTACGCCTCTGGTCATGAGCATTCACTGCAGTTGATTGAGCAAGGCAATCATCATTTTATTGTAAGCGGGTCGGGCGCTAAGACAACCTACGTAAAGCAGGGTAAAGGCAGCATATTTGCCCAAAGCGAGCAAGGGTTTGCAGTGCTGGCCTTCCAGCAGGACGGCACAGCTTCTGTAAGCTTTCAGGGGATATCGAGTGTTCTTTTTCGCAAAGAACTTTACCGTAAAGAACTCAAAATTCAGGAGCCAGCGCTTGATACAGTTAGTTTTGAGGATAGCACCATTGTGGCGATTGCAAGTACTAAGTATCAAGGCAAGAAAGCCAAAAATACTTGGCTGGGCAGTAACTACCGCACTACCTGGAGCACCCCTGTGGAAGTGGATGTTTTCGATTTGGGTGCTGAGCACGGTGGTCTGCAAATTTTGAAGAAGGGGGGAGGTCAGCAAACCAAATCCTTGCGGATGCAGGCTGATGATGAAAGGCAATACGTACTTCGCTCAATCGAGAAGTACCCGGAAAATGCAATCCCCGCCGCTTTAAGAAAAACTTTTGCACAGCAGGTAGTGGAAGACCAGATCTCATCTTCTCATCCTTACGGAGCTTTTGTAGTACCCACCTTGGCTAAAGCTGCTCAGATCTACCACACCAATCCAAAGCCTGTCTGGATTCCAGATGACCCACGTTTCGGGCAGTACCAAAGCATATTTGCTAATACGCTGGCGCTTTACGAAGAGCGGCCAAATGAAGCTGCTGCCGGAGATCCGCACTTTGGGGGTGCCGGGGACGTAGATGGCACCTTTACAGTGATTGAAAACCTGAAAGAAGACAATGACAATCAGGTAGACCAGCACTTCGTGGTACGCAATCGGCTATTTGATCTATGGATTGGTGACTGGGACCGGCACGATGACCAGTGGAGATGGGCAGAGTTTAAGGAAGGGAAAGGAAGGTTGTACAGGCCCATTCCTCGGGACCGTGATCAGGTGTTTTTTGTCAATGATGGAATCATCCCCTGGATAGCGGCAAGAAAGTGGGCATTACCAAAAATTGAAGGATTTGATGAAGAGGTGGACTGGGCCCCTGGCCTCAGCCAAAATGCCAGATTTTTTGATCGTTCTTTTATGAACGGGCTTTCTTGGGCCGATTGGGAGAAGCAAATCGAATTTTTGCAAAACCAACTTACCGACGAAGTAATTGAAAGGGCAATCCAAGAGTGGCCGGAGCAAATCCAACAGCTCACCGCCGAGCGCGTGCGCACAGGACTGAAGGCTCGAAGAGAAGACATGCCGCGCTACGCCAGAGAGCTATACTTATTTCTTTCCAAGGAGGTAGAAGTAGTGGGCTCTGATAAACACGAGCTTTTTACCGTATCACAACTTGCCGATGGTTCTACAGAGGTGGTCGTAAATAAAAGAAAAAAAGATGGAGAGATTGAGCAGGTGTTATTTCGCCGTAGATTTTACCCTGAAGAAACCAAAGAAGTAAGGCTTTACGGCTTTGATGGCGAGGATGTTTTTAGTGTCGATCAAGCAGCCAGTCCCAAAATCAAAATCCGCATTATTGGTGGTACTGATAAAGATAGAATTATTAACGAGCAGGGTGATCAGCGGCTCTACAAAGTGAAAGTGTACGACCGGATCAAAAGCACCAAAGTGAAAGGCAATGATGCTGGCATTTTACGGTTGAGTAAACATCCCGAAATCAACAGATATGATCGCAAGGCTTTCAAATATGACATACTTATGCCCCTAGTACTACTGGGGGCAAATCCCGATGATGGACTTTTTATTGGTGGAGGATTTGATTTCAAGAAGCATGGCTGGCGAAAAGATCCCTACGCGTCACGGCATACCTTTACAGCAAGACATTCCCTGGCTACACGGGCATTTGGTATAAAATATAGATCGTCTTTTACCGATTTGTTTGGTAAATGGGACTTCAATCCAAGCCTGGTGGTGGAGCAGCCTTTTGGCGTAAGCAACTTTTTCGGGTTAGGAAATGAGACTGAATTTTTGGAGGGTCAATTTCAAGGTGAGGATGACGATGACATTGACTTCTACAGGTTCCAGCAAGAGAGACTAGAGGCAGATTTGGATTTGCAGCGGAACCTCGGAACTTTCGGAAACCTGACTTTAGGTGCAGGCATTCGATCGGTGAAGGTCGAAGACAATCCTGACCGATTTATCAATCAATTTCAGGATCGGCAGGTATTCAATACCAATAATTACTTCAAGGCGAAAATTGGATTTGAAGTAGATACCAGAAGTGATAAAGTGCTGCCACAAAATGGGCTTTTGGCTACAGC
Organism: Bacteroidota bacterium; assembly: GCA_039026695.1. Classification (GTDB taxonomy): domain Bacteria; phylum Bacteroidota; class Bacteroidia; order Cytophagales; family Cyclobacteriaceae; genus Ekhidna. The sequence goes on along the minus strand of JBCCLV010000006.1, from coordinate 60,032 downwards.
GCAAGTGGAGCATCTTGAAGCATTTAGCAACGGCTCGCAAAGTGTGACAAAGCTGAATGCTGATTGGGCATTTTACTTGAGTTTCCGTCTACCAGCTAAGGTGGTAATTGCCAATCGGGTCGGCACAGCTCATAATATGGGCGATTATGAGTTTTTTAACGCAAATGTCCTCGGCGGCAGAGAGAATTTACGTGGGTACCGGCAAAATAGATTTTATGGGGACACCTATTTCTATCATAACGTAGACATACGACTAAAGCTCTTCTCCTTCCGAAGTTATCTTTTTCCAGGTCAGTTTGGGATTTTAGGCTTTCATGATACTGGAAGGGTCTGGCTGGAAGGTGAGAATTCAGATACCTGGTATACAGGCAAAGGTTTTGGGATTTGGCTCTCTCCGATCAACAGCTTTGTGCTAAATCTAAATTATGGATTCAGTGATGATGGGGCTATTCCGAGCTTCTACTTTGGCTTTTTCTTTTGAGTCTCTTGGGGCGTTTCGGACTGATTTCCAAAGAGTCTATATATTTCAAAGTCAAATCTGTTTGCCGAGATTACATTACTTCTTTCAATGATGAGGTCCATATTTAAGGCACTCGCCTCCTTTCCTTCAAAATGGCGGTAAATTTTCGAATAGTAGGTAGTAAAATGCAGTGTCATGTCTGAAGTATTTCTGTAGCCACTCATAAGGGGAAGAAGCCGAATGTGGTTTTTCTCGTGAGGCCTGGCTATCTTCAATACTCGCCCTACATAAACTTTATTGCTTTTTAAAGTGATTTCTACAGCCCACTTTTCTTCCACTGATTTTAGAAAAAGTTTTTCCAAATCATCTCCAGAGTATTTGACCGCCGATTTGATCGAGTAGCTGAAATCGAAGAAGGGCCTCTTTAGATGCCAATTAAAAGAAAGAAGGACTCTGCTTAGCAGTCCAATTGTCAGTCCGATTGGGAGTGTGAGTAGAATGGGTATCCATTCTGAAGAAAAAAGTGCTACGGTTAGGATTTTTTCTATGAATGAGTCATAACCTTGGACTAGCCAATTTTTAATAAAAGAGGATAAACTAGTAAAAATTCCCCAAGCGAATGCAGAATGAAAAAGAAGCCTCTGTCTCTCTAGACGTTGATGTAGATAGCTAGTAGCAGGGCATAAGTTTAATAAAAGTGGCCTCCCAGTAGGGGAAAGAGAATGAGATCAAATCGCAAATAAGATCACTGGTCTTTTTGTTCTATTTCCTCTATCGCGGAAAGCATCTGCTCGAAACTTTCATCCTCCAGTAAATCCGCTTCCTCAACGTAGAGGTCACCCATCGATGTTCCTTTCATTTCCATGTACGTAAAATAACTCTTTTTACTTCTTTTGATTGCAGCGAAAACTTTGCTGAGATAAATCAGGCCTTTTTACGTTGTGGAGTGTATAGGATTCGAACCTACGACCCCCGCCCTGTCAAGGCGGTGCTCTAAACCAACTGAGCTAACACTCCATTTCGCGACGAAAATAAAAAAGCCGGATGAGAATCCGGCATTATTTTAAGACTCAGGTTGTGACCGTACCGATCATTCTACTACCTCTCCGCTGAAGTGTAAGAAGATGGGCGTTTCAGAAAGCGAGCTTGTAATTCGAATGTTCTTCTTAAAAATCCCAACCTTGCCAGACCGATATTTTGCCTTAATGGAGGCAGTCTCTCCGGCTTTGATCGGTCCTTCAGGATAAGTGATCTGCGTACAGCCGCAGGATCCTTTTGCTTCAAGGATCTTGACTTCCTGTTTTGCATCATTCTTAAACTCAAATGAAATCTCTCTTACTTGGTTCTTTTTTACCTGACCCAGGTTCAAAGAGGTAGACTTCCAGGTAATGGACCCCATACTTGCTACCACAGCTACCGCCATGCCTAGCATAATTACAAATGTGAATTTTCTCATAACTATTAATTTTTGTTCGAAACAAATCTTGGAATACCCGCTGTAAAAGCGTGTTAATGAATTTGTAATGATTGTTAACGACTTGTTAAACCCATAGAAAGCAGCCTCTTGGGTCACACATTTTAATAATTTCAATCATGGAAACCATCAAGCTAGAAAATTCTTCGGCAGATGCCTGCGCTTCTTGAAAATTATTAGGCCATGAAAAATGCGCAAATCAGGATTCTGGTGGTACTTGCTATAACCACTTTGGTACTTTTGGTAAGTACGCAACTTTATTGGCTTAACCGCGCAATTGAGCAACAAGACCAAGTTTTTCATCATAACGTTCACATCGCATTGAGAAATGTGGTGGAATCTTTGTGCCACGCCAATGGCATAGGCTACCCCAGTATTGATCCTATAGAGAAGGTCGCCTCAAACTACTATCTTGTAAAAACCAGCCACCAGGTAGAACCCGCCAACCTTGGCTATCTAATTGAGGCCGAGATAAAAAAGAGATCCATCACGCAGGATTTCGAATTTGGAATTTATGATTGTCAAAATGATCAAATGGTATTTGCTCAAAATTTGAGTACTGTATCACAGCGGGTGCAGAATTCATTGCCAATACTGACCAATGCAGAGTACTATTTTGGGGTTTATTTTCCCAATAAACCGCTCGCATTGACGGCAAGCATGGATTTCTGGAAATTCACAACTGTCTTTACAATCCTTCTTATCATTTTCTTAGGCTATGCCTTCTTTGTCATTCTCAGACAAAAGCGTTTGGGAGAGATACAGCGGGATTTTGTAAACAATGTGACACATGAATTAAAAACACCATTAGCCACATTGTCCCTGGCAAGCGAAAGTCTAAACCAAAAAGCCGAAGAGCCACTTGCCAAGTATGTTAGGGTAATCCGTTCAGAGGTTGGTCGTCTTAAAGTAAATGTTGATCATATTTTGAATGCCGCAGTAGCCGATAGACCGCAAAAGCAGACCATTGAAAGAACAGATATTAGCATTTTACTTGTTGAATTAGTATCAGAATACACGATTCAAGCCAAAGCACAAGGGCTGAAATGGGAGTTAACAAGCAATTCCCATTGCATCATAAAAACAGACCGAAGTGTTGTAGACCAGGCGATCCGCAATCTCTTCGAGAATGCAGTCAAGTATGGTGCTAAGCACATCCATGTACACTACCAAAAGCGAGACCATGAAACAGAAATTTCAGTATCTGATGATGGTATTGGCATTCCAAAAGCGCATCAAAAGAAAATCTTCAGAAAGTTTTATAGAGTTCCCGATCGTGAAGATCAGCACAATGCAAAAGGTTTTGGGCTCGGATTATACATAGTGAAAACTTCGCTTAAGAAGATCGGCGGAAATATTAGACTGGTTTCCAGTGCACCTGGGAAAGGAGCAACCTTCCAACTTTCCGTGCCCAATGAATAGAATTCTGCTCGCGGAGGATGATGAGAACCTGGCATTTATGCTTCAGGACAGTCTCTGTGAACTAGGGTACGAAGTGCAGGTAGAAAGTACTGGTGTGGCAGCTCTCGCACTTTTTGAGTCAAAGGCATTTGATCTTTGCTTGTTTGATGTAATGATGCCCGAAATGGACGGTTTCTCGTTGGCTCAGAAAATCCGGGAAAAGGACACGCAGATACCTATTTTATTTCTTACGGCCAGAAGCCTGGAGGATGATAAGTTGAAGGGTTTTGCATCAGGTGCCGATGATTATATCACGAAACCATTCTCTATCAAAGAACTAAGCTGCAGAATCAGCGTATTCCTGAAACGTACCGCTTCTCAGAAGACCAAAAGTAAAGAGCTTATCTGCTTTGGAGATTCCACCTATGATCCTGAAAACTTGTGCTATAGTCATGCTGGGCAGACTTACTTCCTTACGGATATTGAGGCACAACTACTCCAGCTATTGATTCAAAATCAAGGCAATACACTTCGAAGAGAGATCATACTCAAGGAAATCTGGGGGACAGACGACTACTTTAAAGGTAGAAGTCTGGACGTATTTATTGCGCGGCTGAGAAAGTACATAAAGGTAGATTTGCGCTTATCCATCAAAAACCACCACGGTGTAGGTTTCAGTCTCCGGATTTCTTAAGATGAGCGTTGATTTGTTGTGATCTCAGCAAACTCGAACTTTTGATACGTTCTTTAAGATAAGTTTGTGTTGAAATCGAATTTTTTCTTCATTTAGTACGCCTCCTTTAAAATCAACACTTTCATCAAAAAGCAAATGTTTGAATCGCTGCGACAATTCATAAATGGCCTTGAAAAAGAGCAAATCCATTTGTCAGAGGAAAGGAGGCTAATCCTTAGGGAAATTGGTGAATACGTGGTGGAAGAGGAGCATGCGAAGCTCATTTTTATTTGCACACATAATTCGCGAAGAAGTCATCTTTCGCAGATCTGGGCTCAAACCCTTGCAAAATACTTTGGAGTAGCTGTTGAAACCTACTCCGGGGGTACGGAAGAAACTGCTTTTCACCCTAATGCCGTAGAGTCGCTAAGACGGGCTGGTTTTGATATAACCAAACAACAGGGAGATCTGGCCAATCCTATCTATGAAGTGAAGTCAGGGTTGGAGGAAACCCCAATTGTCGCCTTTTCCAAAAAGTTTGAGGATACAGCAAACCCCAAAACCGGTTTTGCCGCGATCATGACCTGTTCAGAGGCGGATTCAGATTGTCCGGTTGTAGCTGGAGCAGCGCAACGCATCCAGCTTTTTTACGAAGATCCAAAAATTGCAGATGGTAGTCCTGATGAGCAAACCGTTTATGACGCTCGCTGCAGACAGATTGCCAGCGAGATGTTTTACATTTTTCGGTATCTACCTTTGAGTAAATAGGACAGGAATGTCCATTTGCTGTGTCGTTTAGAAATGATGTCAGATAAGGCGAATTTTTTCTGTTATTAAACATTTTAGGATCTGCACAATACCACCTTAAAGTAACCTGCAAAGTACGGATTAAATACGTACATTTACAGTTATGAAGACTGCACAAGCTAGATTTGATACAAGGCTACCCAAGAGACAAAAAGAACTTTTTGAAAGGGCGGCTGCACTTGGGGGTTATCGGACACTTACGGATTTTGTTCTTCATTCTGTTCAAGATAAGGCTAAGCAGATCATAGACGAGCATAACAGGATTCTTTCTTCCGAGAAGGACAAAGAGATCTTCTTTGATGCGCTACTTAGAGAGTCAAAACCTAATGAGGTATTAACAACAGCTGCCAAGAGATATACTGATCTATTAGAAAAATAGGTGAGTTACTTAACCACCTCATTAACTAAGTCTCATAAAAAGTCTGAATTCTCCTGCGGAAACCAGTTGCTAGATGGTTATTTGCATATGCAGGCAAGTCAAGATGTCAAAAGAAAACTGTCTGCTTGCTTTGTTCTCTTAGACGAATCGAACAACCTCAAAGGATATTATACCTTATCTAGCTCCAGCATTAGTAGAGTTGAGATGCCAAAAGAGATTTTAAAGATCCTACCTCCAGCTTATGAAGATTTGCCTGTCACTTTGCTGGGACGTTTGGCTAGAAATGCCAAGCAAAGAGGACAAGGAATTGGTGAATTGCTACTACTTGATGCTTTGAAGAGGAGTTATGATAATACAAGGACAGTTGCTTCAATGGCGGTTGTAGTAGATCCAATTGATGAAAGAGCAGTACGTTTTTACATGAGGTATGGTTTTATTCTTCTTCCAACTAGCAGAAAGATGTTTATCACGATGAAGACTATTTCAAAACTGTTTTCATAGGCATTTACAAACGAAGTAGACTAGATCTTCTTACCAGTAAGTGCTTCGCTCGCGTACGTTTTTCGACTGTCCAAATCCATGCGCTCGTTAAAAAAACCTGGAATTTCCAAGGGTGGTTTTAAGCTATCGAGCAACCAGCAATATTTTAGTTCTCTGTAATTGATTTAAATACCTGAGCTAGTAGGGACTTTGACACCAGACACCCTAAACTTGCCGCATGAGCATACCCTCGTATTTAAAACTCTCGGTCCCCGATTCTGATTTACCACGTATTGTGATCATTGGTGGAGGTTTCGGCGGATTGATGTTGGCCAAAGGATTAAAAAATGCCAAGGCACAAGTGGTCATGTTGGATCGGAACAACTTTCACACCTTTCAGCCACTACTATACCAGGTGGCAACAGCAGGGCTGGAACCGGATAGCATTGCCGGCCCTCTGCGCAAGTCACTCAGCAAGCAGTCCAATTATTACTTCCGCATGGTCAAAGTGGAGAAGGTCAATATTGAGGATCAAAAAGTAGTCACCCCAATCGGTGAGCTTAAGTATGACTATCTCGTAATTGCAAATGGGGCTACTACCAATTACTTTGGACAAGAAGGTCTCAGGGCACGGGTTTTACCGCTAAAAAGGGTAGTGCACGCACTTGACCTTAGGAGCCATATTTTGCAAATGTTCGAGCAAATCGTGCTTACAGATTCAGAAGAAGTCAAGCAGAAGTTATTCACCATGGTAGTGGTAGGAGGAGGACCTACGGGAGTCGAAGTGGCAGGGTCGCTCTCAGAATTAAAGAATCACATTTTACCAAAAGATTTCCCTGATCTTGATTTTAAGAGAATGAATGTGACCCTGATCGAGGGTTCGGATCGCCTGCTTAACGGGATGAGTGAAAAGTCAGGAAAGAATGCCCTCAAGTATCTCAAGGAGATGGGAGTGAATGTAGTACTGAATACCCAGGTAAAAGGCTACGAAAACAGCATTGTGGATCTCGGGGATAAAAAGCTCGCTTCTGAAACAGTGGTATGGGCGGCTGGTGTGCAAGGAAGAATACTGGGCGGTATTGCTGGCGAGAAAGTATTTAAGTCACGCATCAAAGTAGACGAATACAGCCGAGTAGAGGGCCGTGCCGAAGTGTTTGCCATCGGAGATGTAGCATTGATGCAAAGTGATAAGTATCCGCAAGGTCACCCTATGCTTGCGCCAGTAGCTATGCAGCAGGGTAAGCACTTGGCCAAAAATCTTATCAGTAGATTGAATAATAAAGAGATGAAACCTTTTAATTATGTAGACAAAGGGTCAATGGCCACCATAGGAAGAAATAAGGCAGTGGTGGACATGCCGGGAGGACTACACATCAAAGGGTTTTTTGCCTGGCTTGTTTGGATGTTCATCCACATTCTCTATTTAATCGGTTTTAGAAACAAGCTCATTACGCTTAATAATTGGATCTGGAATTACTTTACCTACGATAAGGGAACGCGACTGATCATGCGAACTTTCTTTGCCAATAAGAGGATCAAGAGCTATTCCAGAGAGTGATAATAGAGTGAACTTTTCTCTAGGCAGAGTAGTACCAAGGGTATGTAATTAATTCTATTTTTGCAGCCTCAGCACAGACATAAAATCAATGGACGAGCAAGTAATTGACAAGGACTTACAAAAACAGCATCAGGAGAAAATTTCTCAGGTGGTTACCGAAGTAGGAAAAGTAGTGATCGGGCAGGAGTACATGGTCAATAGGCTTCTGGCTGGTCTATTCACCAATGGTCATATTCTACTGGAAGGTGTACCCGGCCTTGCCAAAACACTCACCGTAAATGCACTAGCGGATGTTTTAAAGTTAGATTTCCAGCGCATCCAGTTTACACCTGACCTACTGCCTGCGGATCTTGTGGGTACCATGATTTACAATCAGCAGAAGGCGGACTTTGAAGTCAAAAAAGGGCCGATCTTTGCAAACTTGATTTTGGCTGATGAGGTGAACCGATCTCCGGCAAAAGTACAGTCTGCGCTGCTCGAGGCGATGCAGGAAAAGACCGTCTCTATTGGCGAAACGACTTATAAGTTGGACAGACCATTCTTGGTTATGGCTACTCAGAATCCGATAGACCAGGAAGGAACTTATCCCTTGCCTGAAGCTCAGGTAGATAGATTTATGCTGAAGATACACGTCAACTATCTCAGTAAAGAAAATGAGCTGAAGGTGATGAAGCGCATATCGGATATGTCTTTCAAGCCTGAGCTGAAAACCATTTTAACCAAAGAAGACATCTTTTCCATCAGAAATGAGGTAAATCAAGTTTCTGTATCAGAGGCAGTGGAGAAATATATTATTGAGCTGGTTTTTGCTACACGAAATCCGCTTGATTATGGTCTCAAGGAAGAGGCACAATACATTCAGTTTGGCGCCTCGCCGAGAGCATCTATTAACCTTAATCTTGCAGCTAAGGCGATTGCATTTTTTGATCAGCGAGATTACGTGCTGCCGGAAGACGTTAAAGAAATCGCTGACGATGTGATGAACCATCGCATTCTGCTTAACTACGAAGCGGAAGCAGATGAAGTTTCGACTCATGACATCATTAAATCCATATTATCTAAGGTTAACATCAGCAACTGATCGCTGACACTTGCAGAGTATTTTTAGTTGGTTGTTTACAATTAATTAACATGCTAAACAATGCAGTAATAGACAGCATACTTGTTTAACAATATGCTAACAATCAACTCCAAGCGAGTTAACATAGGAATTTCAATTTTGCGAAATAATCAATTGACAGATCAATCTTATTTAAATCGCAAAACAAGATGAAAAAATTATTAGCTATTACCACACTCATCACCGGAACCTTATTGATGGTTTCTTGTGGTGACGATGATGAAGGTACTCCAGATCCTATGTCAAATTTAGGAACTGCGCAAGAAGTCTTAGACTCATTGGCAACAGTCTTAGAGTCCAGCTTGATCACTGATGCAAGTGCTTCTGGCTACACTACTGCTACTACAGACTTTGCTTGGACTGCTAATCTTGATGGACAAAGCAGAACTGCGCCTACGGAAGATACAGTAATGGTATCAGCTAATATTACTGCTGATGCTACTTGGACTTCTGATCGAGTGTATCAATTAACACAACGAATTATTGTAACGAATGGAGCTACTTTGACTATCGACGCAGGAACCGTTATTGCTGGACAAGCAGGTAATGAACCTGAAAACGCAGCGGCTTTGATGATCGCAAGGGATGGGACTTTAAATGCAGTTGGTACTGCTCAAGCTCCTATAGTATTCACTTCTACAGTGGATAATGGGTCTGTTGCAGTTTCTACTGCTGATGTTGGACTATGGGGAGGACTTGTTGTTCTTGGAGAGGCTCCGGTAAGTGCTGATACTGAAAATCCTCAGATAGAGGGCGTTCCTTCATCAGAAACGCTAGGGCAGTATGGAGGATCAACACCAGGTGACAACTCTGGATCCCTTGCCTATATCTCGATTAGACATGGTGGCTCTGAGATCTTTGGTGGTTCGGAGATTAACGGTCTCACTCTTGGCGGTGTTGGTTCAGGAACTAGCATCTCATGGATTCACATCTATGCAAATGATGATGATGGAGTTGAGTTTTTTGGAGGTACTGTAGACTTAACGAATCTATACGTAGAGGAAGTTACTGATGATGCTATTGACATTGATCAGTCTTATGCTGGAACTGTGTCAAAATTTTGGGTAGCTGTAAATAGTGCTTCTGATGAGGTTTTGGAAATAGATGGAAGAGAAGGCTCTTTGGATGATACTTTCACGCTAATGGAGGGAGTTGCTACTGCAGTTGGTGGTGCTTCTATCACAAGTGAATTTAAATCACAGGCCAAAGGTGCCATTTCAAACTTTAATTCTAATGGTGGGCTAATCAAACTTGTGGCTTCTTTTGCAAGCGATGATCTTACACTGGAAGAAGATGCTGCTTTGAATGCTGCAACAGGTGACCTTACTTTCACTACTACAAATGCTACTTTCCGTCTTGATGCCGAACTTTCTGATGAAACAGAAATCAGTTCTAGCATTAACTAACAGGAAATTTATATGATGAAAAGCACCTTAGAAATAAGGTGCTTTTTGTTGTTTATGGAAACCCATGCAAACCCCATACAAGTACTAATTCAAAATCAATGAGAAACCTAATAACCGCTTTTTTCCTCCTTCTTACGTGTTACCTGCATGCTCAAAATGGTTTTTTAAGAGGACAAGTGATAGATGAAACCACTGGCGAACCCTTGTTCGGAGCAACGGTAGTAAAGCAAGGAACAACTATCGGAGCGGTAACAGATTTTGACGGAAACTTCTCGATTTCGCTACCCCCCGGTTCACATACTATAGTTTTTCAGTCTGTAGGTTTCGTAAATATTGTCATCGAGAATGTAAAAATTGAACCAGATAAAGCAACAGTGCTAGATATTGTCATGAAGGAAGATGTGCAGACGCTAGGGGCAGTAGTAGTGACAGCAGAAGTTGTGAAATCAAGTGATGCAGGACTACTATTGGTGCAAAAAAAGTCGATTAATACAATAGATGGAATCTCCTCTTCCACTTTTAGAAGAGTCGGTGATAATGACCTTTCCATGGCCATGAAGCGTGTAACTGGTGTCACCGTTCAGGGTGGTAAGTATGTTTATGTAAGAGGGCTGGGAGATCGATACACAAAGACAGCTTTGAATGGCATGATTGTGCCAGGACTTGATCCAGATAGAAATGATGTGCAAATAGATATTTTCCCGACTGGGGTTCTGGAAAATGTGGTGGTTTATAAAACGTTTAGTCCTAATCTCACCGGAGATTTTACTGGCGGGTTAGTTGACATTCAAACCAAAGCTTTTCCAGATGAGAAATCTACCTCTATATCTTTTGGTTTTGGCTTTAATCCAGACATGCATTTTAATGACCGATACCTTTCATATGAAGGCTCGAGTACAGATTTTTTGGGGTTTGATGATGGGCAACGTAGTATTCCGGTTGAACCTGGAACCATTCAGCAGACCAGATTTGATGTTTCTCAAGAAGAACTCATCGAATCGACTGACTCTTTTGATCCCTTATTAGGAGCTTCGAGGCAGACAAGTTTCATGAATTCTAACTTTTCAATATCACATAGAAATCAGATTCAGGGGGAAAAATTGAATTGGGGATACAATGCGCTACTTACCTATAGGAATAATGTTTCTTTTCTTCAGGATTTCGAACGAAATAACTTTGAACGTATCAGGATAGGTGAAAATATAGACATAGCCCGCGATTTCTCCTCTAGAGGAGACTTAGCTTCTAATGAAGTTATTTGGAGTGGACTCATCTCACTTGCCGCAAAGGCAGACAATACCACCATTGGAACCAACTTCTTGCATATTCAAAATGGCGTGAGTTCGTCGCTAAACAGAACTATCAACCAGTCTTCATTGAATAATCCCAATTTCATTTACAATGATATTTTGAGCTACACGCAGAGAAGTCTTACGAATGGCATGTTGTTCGGGAAACATCAATTCAATAAGCTACGAGTAGAGTGGACTAATTCACTGATCTTTTCACGGCAGTATGAGCCAGATTATCGTGATACCAGGATCGGCGACCAGGAAAGAGATGGCAACTTCCGATTAGATAATGGGGGTCAAATGGAGAGGTTCTGGAGAGAGCTGAATGAAGTAAACGAGAGCTTTAAACTTGATTTCATCTATGACTTAAATAGCAAAAATAAGCTGAAGTTTGGTGGCTTGTTTAATTACAGAGACAGAGAATTTGACTTGTTTGAGTTTGAATACCCCCGTGGTACAACCAATGGAATAATCACTAGCATTGATCCCAACGAACTGCTGGTTTCGGAAAATTACTTCGATCCCAATACCTCAAGAGGTTTCTTTATTACTGAAAAAACCGCTGAAAGTAATCAGTACGAAGGGATTCAAACGGTTTTTGCGGGATACCTGATGAATGAGATGCAGATCACAGACAAGCTCAAGTCTATCTATGGAGTGCGATTGGAAAAAGCGGAAATCAAATACACGGGTACCGTTACTGAAGATGATGGTAGCCTCCTAGCTGTAAATGATGAAACCACTCTAGATGAGACTAATCTATTGCCATCGTTGAACCTCATCTATTCATTAACCAATGATATAAACATAAGAGCATCTTATAATAAGACTTTGGCAAGGCCATCATTTAAGGAGAAGGCCGAGGTATTCATAGATGATCCTGTGAGTGATTTGATCTTTATTGGGAATGTAGATACCGAGCAGGCAGAAATTGACAACTATGATTTGAGAGGTGAGTACTTTTTTAAATCTGGCGAAATGGTCTCTCTATCATTTTTCTATAAAAACTTTAAGAATCATATTGCCCTAGTGGCTTTTGAAAACGGCCCAAATCAAATCACCCCTCGAAATGTTGGTAGCGCCCAGGCTTTTGGTGTTGAGTTTGAAATGCGGAAAAGGCTAGGCTTTATCAGCAGTAGATTCCAAAACTTTATGATCGGAACAAATCTATCTCTTGTTCAATCACGTGTAGATAGAAGAACTGTGACTGTAGGTGTCGATGGTGCAACTGGTGAGGAAGTAAGCGAGTATCAAAGCGAAGTAAATTACAGGAATACTGAGGAGGGTGTTGAAGACACCAGGGATATGTCCTTCCAAGCTCCGTATGCAATCAACGCATTTCTAAATTATGAATCATTTGAGAACGGTTTGTCTGCTAACCTTAGCTATAATGTGCAGGGTGAAACATTAACATATGTTTCGGCAGCTTTTGTACCGGAAGTTTATACTCGACCTTTTAACAGCTTAAATTTCAAGATCGGTAAAAAACTAGGGAAAGAACAAAACTCTTCGATTTCGCTAACTATCAGAAATATACTTGACGATGAGGAGGAGCTATTTTACCGCTTAGAGTCGAATGAGGAGACATTTTCGCTTAGAAGGCCAGGAACGCAGTACTCGGTAAGCTATTCATTCTCTTTCTAGTGATTCTGCTTTTGCAAGTAGGCGGTTTAATCCTGCTAAAAGATGCAAATCAAGGCTTGTTAAAGGTGAGTAATCTCAGAAATCCTTGATTTAAGTCTTTCGTTGGATTGCTTCTTTTATCCAGAAGTGCCGTGAATTTAGTCAAGCCACTAAAGGGTGTTCGCTTGCTTTTTGGCGTCCACAATTCAGTTAATAGGCTTTTCCAGCATATTTAAATGTTTTCCCCTTACTCCAATAAAGAAAACAATATCTGTCCTTCTCTTCAATGGTACTATAGCAGCTTTATTAATTGAAGCATTGCGATTAGACTGGGATCCAATGGTGCCAAAGCCGAACAAAAACTACATAGCAGGTGTCTTCTTATTCACGGTCAATTTCATGCTGGAATAAAACTTATTGAGACGTTGAAAAATATTCTAATAACCGGAGGTACCGGCCTGGTAGGTTCACGCCTGAGTTCTCTACTACAGGAAGAAGGCTATGAGGTATCTCATCTTTCTAGAAATCCGAAAGACGGAAAATACAAGGCATATTTCTGGGATGTTCCTGCCGGCGAAGTAGATCAAACCGCAATTTCCTCAACAGATGCGATCATCCACCTGGCTGGCGCTGGAGTAGCAGACAAGCGCTGGAATGACGCGAGAAAGAGGGATATCTATGACAGCCGAATCGATTCTACCAATCTTCTACGCAAAAAAGTAAAGGAGTTAAACCCAAATCTTCAGCATTTTATTTCTGCATCAGCGATTGGTTTCTATGGATGGGACACCGGTTCAGCAGTAGTGGATGAGTCTTCTGATAGGGGGGGTGGATTTTTGGCCGATGTGGTAGCCGATTGGGAGGAGGCATCAAGAAAGTTTGGTGAGCTGTCGATTCCGAATGCACAGATAAGAGTAGGCGTAGTACTTAGCGATAAAGGCGGTGCACTTGTGGAGATCGCAAAACCAATAAGGTTCGGTTTTGGAGCGCCACTTGGCTCGGGAGATCAGTACATGAGCTGGATCCATCTGGATGATCTTTGCGGTATTTTCAAGCACGTGTTAGAATACAAAAACGAAGGCGTGATCAATGGTGTGGCTCCTCAACCTGTGACCAATACGGAGCTTACCAAGGCAATTGCATCCGTACTCAGAAAGCCTTTGTTTTTGCCTAAAGTTCCAAAATTTGCCTTAAGGATCCTGGTAGGAGAAATGGCAGATATGTTGGTTGGCGGGAACAACGTATCTTCCCTAAAAATTGAAAAGCTGGGATACTCATTTGCCTTTCCTGATTTAGAGAAGGCGCTAAAGGACCTATTGTAATCATGGAGAAAAAAGAAATTTCTAGAGAACAGGAAGCACGAATCATCAACGCTTTTAAGGAAAGAGACTGGAACGAAATTAAAAGCGCTGATTCCTGGGTGATCTTTAAAGTGATGGGTGAGTTTGTACAAGGCTTTGAAAAGCTCGCCAAAATTGGTCCTTGCGTTTCGATCTTTGGATCAGCACGAACCAAACCGGAAAATCAATATTACAAAATAGCAGAAGAGACCGCTGCGCTACTGGTGAGGCATGGATATGGGGTTATTACAGGAGGAGGTCCTGGCATCATGGAGGCCGGAAATAAAGGTGCCAACGCGCAAGGTGGCAAGTCCGTGGGACTGAACATCGAGCTGCCCTTTGAGCAGAATAACAACATGTACATTGATCGCGACAAGAGTATTGATTTTGATTACTTCTTTGTGCGAAAAGTAATGTTTGTGAAGTACTCTCAGGGCTTTATCGTCTTGCCCGGAGGATTTGGCACCATGGATGAACTTTTTGAAGCCATCACCCTGATCCAGACAAACAAAATTGGCCGCTTCCCTATTATACTCGTCGGTAAGCACTACTGGAGTGGACTCGTGGCGTGGCTGAAAAATACGATGCTTGAAGGAGAAAGTAACATCAGCGAAGGAGACTTGGATCTCTTTAAAATAGTAGATACTGCCTCAGATGCAGTAGCAATGATCGACGAGTTCTACAACCAGTACAATTTGAGTCCCAACTTTTAGATTTTCCCTAGCGAAAACCCAGTTTGAAAGACAGAGAAGAGGTCATAGAGATCATCGGTGCCAGGGAGCACAACCTCAAAAATATCGATGTTAAGCTTCCAAGGAATAAGCTTATCGTAATCACAGGCATCAGCGGAAGCGGTAAATCATCACTGGCTTTCGACACTATCTATGCAGAGGGTCAGCGCCGCTACATGGAGAGCTTTAGCGCTTACGCCAGATCTTTTATCGGGGATATGGAACGTCCAGATGTGGACAAGATCGAAGGCCTTAGTCCTGTTATTTCCATTGAGCAAAAGACAACCTCCCGGAATCCTCGCTCCACTGTAGGCACAGTAACCGAGATTTATGATTTTTTCCGACTTCTTTATGCACGTGCTGGAGAGGCATACTCCTATTTGAGTGGTAATAAGATGACCCGTCAGTCAGAGGATCAGATCATCGACATGATGTTTGAGCAGTATGAGGGTCAAAAGTTAGCACTGCTGGCTCCCGTGGTGAAAGGGCGGAAAGGCCACTACAGGGAGCTGTTCGTCCAGATTAGAAAAATGGGCTTCACTAAGGTGAGGGTAGACGGGAAAGTACAAGATCTTGTGCCAAAAATGCAAGTGGATCGGTACAAAACACACGATATAGAGATCGTTACTGATCGGATCAAGGTGGCCATAAAAGATAAAAAGAGGCTCAGGTCATCGGTCAATACCTCACTGAAGCATGGGGATGGTGTGATCATGGTCCAGAAAGAGGATGGCAGTATTTCACATTTCTCTAAAAACCTAATGGACCCTGAGACTGGTCTAGCTTATGACGATCCCGCGCCAAATACCTTTTCATTCAATTCTCCCTACGGTGCGTGTCCCGAGTGTAATGGGCTGGGTCAAATTGAAGAGATCTCCAGAGATTCGGTCATTCCCGACACTTCTTTAAGTATAAGCATGGGCGGGATCGCTCCTTTAGGTGAATACCGGGATATCTGGATCTTTAAAAAGATTGAGGCAATTCTAAAGCGGAAAAAGCTAAGTATTTCTACCCCGATCAAAAAGCTGCCTGAAGAGGTATTGGACGTGCTTTTGTACGGAGATAGTGTACCTGTAGCTGTATCATCAAAAAAGTATCCCGGCACTGACTGGAACACCAAGTTTGAAGGGATTATTAATTTCCTCGAAAAGCAGCGAGACGAAGGATCTGAAAAGCTGCAAGCCTGGGTAAAGGAATTCACAGATGTGAAAATCTGTCCTTCCTGCAATGGTTTCCGATTAAAGAAGGAGTCGCTTCATTATCGGCTGGGAGAGAAGCACATTGGCGAACTAGCTCAAATGGACATTCAATCTCTGGGCGAGTGGACTGAGAATCTTGAATCTAAACTCTCCGATAGGCAAAAAATCATTGGGGCTGAAATATTGAAAGAGCTCAAAAAGCGCATTGGGTTTCTATTGGATGTGGGCCTTGACTACCTAAGCCTGAACCGCTCGCTCAAAACCCTTTCGGGCGGAGAGGCACAGCGCATCCGTCTTGCCACGCAAATTGGTACCCAGTTAGTGAACGTGCTCTACATCTTGGATGAGCCGAGCATTGGGCTGCACCAGCGAGACAATGTCAAGTTAATCCAGGCACTAAAAGACCTGCGAGACCTGGGAAATACGGTGATTGTAGTGGAGCACGACAAGGACATGATGCTGGAATCCGACGAGATTGTCGATATCGGCCCGGGAGCGGGCAGGCATGGAGGTCACATTGTGGCGAAAGGGAGTCCTTCCCAGTTTTTGGCACAGCAAAGCAAAACTGCTGATTACCTGAGTAATAAAGATAGAATTGAAGTACCTCAGGTGCGGAGGAAGCAAAACGGTAGCTGGCTTGAGCTTACCGGAGCATCTGGTCACAATCTAAAAAATGTAGACCTTAAACTTCCGTTGGGCAACTTGGTCTTGATCACCGGGGTATCAGGTAGTGGAAAGTCCACGCTGATCCACGAGACCCTTTATCCGCTATTGAGGAAAGAGCTTTACAAAAGCCGAAAAGATCCACTCCCTTTTAGTAAAATAAAGGGTCACGATCAATTTGATAAAATTATAGAGGTAGATCAGTCTCCCATTGGGAGGACGCCAAGATCAAATCCTGCTACTTACACAGGCGTATTTTCTGAGATAAGAAGCCTTTTTGCACAGCTACCGGAGGCAAAGATCCGTGGATACAAGCCCGGAAGATTTTCATTTAATGTAAAGGGTGGACGTTGCGAAACCTGTGGTGGTGGGGGTATGCGCCTCATTGAAATGGATTTTCTGCCAGACGTACATGTGCCTTGCGAGACGTGTAAAGGCAAGCGCTATAATCGGGAGACGCTAGAGGTACGATTCAAAGGAAAGTCGATTTCTGATGTGCTGGATATGACTGTCTCCCAATCCGTTGATTTTTTCGAAAACCAGCCCAGGATTGTGAGAAAGCTTAAGACCTTAAATGACGTAGGGTTAGGTTATGTCTCGTTGGGCCAGCATGCCACTACACTCTCGGGCGGTGAAGCCCAGCGGGTAAAATTGGCCACAGAGTTGAGTAAAAGGGATACGGGCAAGACTTTCTACATTCTGGATGAGCCCACCACCGGGCTTCATTTTCAGGATATTCGGCACCTTCTCGATGTACTTCAAAAACTAGTAGATAAAGGCAATACGGTCTTGATCATTGAGCACAATATGGACGTGATTAAAGTTGCTGATTACGTTATTGATTTAGGTCCTGAGGGCGGTGCAGGTGGCGGAGAGATCATTGCCCAGGGTACACCCGAAGAGCTCGTGAAAGTGGATAACAGCTACACTGCAAAATTCCTGAAAGACGAACTCTTGCAGCCTGTTTAAAATTTGACATTGGGGAAATCAAGCCGATCAGCTAAATGACCCATTTCTATTGTTGTTGGAAATAGTAGTAGTCACCGAGATAATCAAAAGCGAAATCACTTTTTTCCAATACCAGATGATCAATGACACTTATTTCCTCGTTTGCCACATCTGAAAGGAGGTATTCGCTCACCAGATTACCATCATAATCGTAGACCTTCACTTTTTCGTCAAATTTTAGTTCAGACCAAAGTTGAAGATCCAGACTAGGCTGTTCTGCTTCTGGCGAAAAATTGACCATTGCTGCTACAGTGGTGAAGAGTATTAACAGTAGCGTTTTCATTATTAATTTGTTTTTTGAGTTGGAAGAATCGTAGGTATGGTACGGTCAGTTCTTGATTGAGGTTTACTAATTTCTCAGAAATTTATTTTGGAGAGAACGCAAACTGCTTTTTCAATCCACTGATCTGGTTTTTAAGTCACTCATAGGATTTGTAAGTATTTATTGTGAGAAACCGACCAATCGGCCGTTGTTAAAGTATGCTTGAAGGCATCAATTGGTATCTCCAAGTATCTTCGCAAAGGCACCGTAGTTTCCACTGAAAAAATCTCTTGACTAAATCAAAAATTTACTGGCTTTGTCAAACCCTGGGTTGGGGCTTGTATGGATTGCTACAGGTAATTGCGTATTCGGCGGGAAGTGGTTTTGACCGAAAACAGGCAATAGGGGTCTTTTTACAGGTTTTGTTCTACATACTCAGTACCCACCAGATGAGAAAATTATTTATTAGGTGGCACTGGCTCAATTTAAAACTGGCAAGCGTAATCCCAAGAATTTTAATGCTTGCGTTGCTATTCAGCTTGATCAATTATTTGTACCTGCTGGGTGTTGAATTTTTCATTTCCAGGATCACTCCGCAAGACCTTCGTCTTGTAAACTTTTTGATTAATATCCTGATTTACTGGTCATTGTACTTGCTTTGGGCAATTTTCTATTTTGCTTTTCACTATGTAGACCGATACAATAAATCACTTCAGGCAGAGACTGCCACCAGGGAGGTAGAATTAAGTAACCTTAAGGCTCAGCTAAATCCCCATTTTATTTTCAATGCCTTGAATAGCATTAGGGCTCTGGTGGATGAAAATCCTGTAAAATCGAAGGAATCCATTACCAAATTGTCGCATTTGCTTAGGACTTCTTTGGCCAGTGATCGAAAAGTTTTAGTGCCATTTTCTGAGGAGCTTGAAATGGTGGTGGACTACTTGTCGCTAGAGTCGATAAGGTACGAAGAGCGGCTTACTACGCAGCTTGATATTGATCGATTATCTGATAGGTTCAAGGTGCCGCCTCTTTTGCTTCAGACGCTGGTGGAGAATGGTGTAAAGCACGGCACTTCCAAATTGAAGAAGGGAGGCATCATCAAGATCACATCGAAGGTGAAAGGTTCCACGCTGCTTTTGGAGATCAGAAATAGTGGGCAGCTTAGTACCACGCAAAAAGCCGAAACGGGATTTGGAATTGCAAATACGAAAAAGCGGCTGCATCTTATTTTTGGAGAGTACGCCACTTTTGAAATCAAAAATGAAGGGAAAGATCTGGTCCTCTGTCGAATTACGATCCCTAGGAGCGAATAGGTTTTGAGAAGTAACTTTAGCTAATAGATCTGTATGATGAAGACAATAATTGTAGATGATGAAAGGCTTGCAAGAAAGGAATTAGCTTCCTTGCTAGAGGAATTCAGCGAAATTCAGGTCGTGGGAGAAGCGACAAACTCTGATGAAGCAATGGAGCTGATCAAGCAAACCAGACCCGACCTACTTTTTCTGGATATCCAGATGCCTGGCAAGTCAGGATTTGAGCTGCTCACGGAATTAGATAGCGTACCAAAAGTGATTTTCACCACAGCATATGATGAGTTTGCATTGAAAGCTTTCGATTTCAATGCCCTAGACTATCTACTGAAACCCATCCAAGCCGACCGCCTTGCAGCCAGTATTCAGCGATTAAAGGATGGAGTACCCCCAAAAGAAACAGAAACAGATCGTAAACTCGGATCGGATGACCAGGTATTTGTGAAAGATGGGGACAAGTGCTGGTTTGTAAAGCTGGAGGATGTTCGGCTGTTTGAATCGGATGGGAATTACATCAAAGTGTATTTTGAAAATTTCAAGCCCATGATCCACAAGTCCTTGAACGCTTTGGATGAAAGACTGGATGATAGAAGTTTCTTCAGAGCCAGCAGAAAACACATCATTAATCTGGGTTGGGTAGAATCCATAGATACGTGGTTTAATGGCGGACTTATGGTAAGGCTTAAGGGAGGCGAAAAGATTGAGGTAAGCAGGCGGCAGTCTGCGAGATTCAGGGAGATGATGAGTCTTTAACCTTTCACCCTGGCTAGAAACTCTTTTTCTACCTTCCAGTCTTGAGAGAGTGTTAGAATGGCTGTAGTTTCCATTTCTGTGATATATCCTTTCTTGAAATTCTCTTCCCAAGACTCCATTAAATAGGAAATGCGGTCTTCTACTTTCATTTTGGAAAGTACCTTAAATAAAAATTCCCTGGATCGCTCAAACGCTGACAGGTAATCCTCAGAAATAAATGCATTGGCCCAGATGAGTTCCTCTTCTGCATTATAGTTTTTGGCTGCCTCCTTCAACATAGACTTCTCTTCTTCGTCCAGGCCGTGATAGTGGAAAATGAGGGACTTTAAGAGCATGATGGCCTTTTTGGTGTACACATCCATGCATTCAAAAGTAGAGTTTATTCGTCAAAAAATAAGTGCAAGGCGATCTCATCCGCAACTAAGAATCCCTGGGTGGTAAGCCGCGCTGAATTTTCATCCAAAATCAGTAGGTCTTGTTGCGCAAATTGTTCAAAGAGTGATTTACGTTCCTTAGCCAGGTCTCTACTAAAATCCTGAAAAATCTTGGAAAAGGAGATACCCTCAGCTTTTCTTAAAGCCGTCAAAATTCTTTCATTCAGCAGCTCCGTATTATTCAAGCGTTCTGCATTCCAAAAATCTGTTTGGGTACTTGCAGCAGTTACATACTTTTGATTATTTGCGACGTTTACCCGTCTTGTTTTTCCGTCAAATGAATGTGCTCCTGGGCCTATCCCATCGTAAGGAATCCCATCCCAGTAAGCAAGGTTGTGTCTTGATTGCTTCCCTGGTTTTCCAAAGTTGGAAACTTCATATTGTTTATACCCATTGCTTCGCAGGATATTCACAGCGGCAATGTACTGACCTGCTGCAATCGATTCGGGCACTTCTTCAAACTTTCCAGCCCGCTTTCTCCGCCCGAAAGGAGTACTATTTTCAATGGTAAGACCGTACAGCGACAAGTGCTCTGGAGATAATTCTATTGCTTTTTCTAGGTCAGAATTCCACTGGTCAATTGCTTTTTGCTCCTCGTCGGGAAGTGCGTATATAAGATCTAGAGAGATATTGTCAAAGCCTTCCAACCTAGCCAAATCAAACGCTTTTACTGCCTCATGCATATCGTGAGACCGATTCATCCATTTTAGTTTTTCATCTGCAAACGTTTGAAATCCTAGGCTGAGACGGTTAAAACCAGCTTCCCTCAGTGCCATACCTTTTCCCTGGATTGCTAAGTCTTCTGGATTTCCTTCTATCGTGATTTCTGGCGAGGTACTTACGGTATATGACTGGAATACTTGATCCAGAATTTTGGATAGAGAGGCTGCCTCTAATATCGTAGGTGTTCCACCTCCAAAATAAATGGTCTCTACTACCTCTTCACTCACTTCACCGCGCTGCACTATTTCTAAGCAAATGGCATCTACGACTGCCTTGGTATTCTTAAGATTGGTAGAAAAATGAAAGTCGCAATAGTTGCATGCTTGTTTACAAAATGGGATATGAACGTAGACGCCCGCCATAGATTGAGGCTAAATTGCAATAGACTATGCAAAGAATCCTTGTAGTATGGTTTTGTTTGCTACCCATTGCCACAATTGCACAGATAAATGTTAAGTACTTTCTGGATGGCAAGCTAGAAAATACCCTCCGAGTTGCAGATACTTTGGAAGCCACGGCTTGGATGCAATCCGAAAAATTGAGATGGTTTGCTAAGGGTCATTATTTTTTTGGGCTCGACTCCTCAAAACAAAGTGCTGACACAACTTCACTTTATTTCCATTTAGGGCAAAGTTTTGACTTCAGAATTGGCAATTCATCCAGCCAGTCTTCTGCAAGGAAACTCTCAAGAGCATTAAATAGCAAAATAAACTACGGATACCCTTTTGCTTCGCTTTCTTTCGATTCTCTTCGTGTGAGCGAGGAGCAGATTAAAGGTGTGCTCCAAATTGAAAGTGGACCTGAGATCCGATATGATTCTGCGATATTTCAAAACCCCATTAGTACGAGACCAAGTTACATTTATCAATTACTGGATTTACAACCGGGCAGTTCTTTTAGTGAAAAGGCATATCGAGACATCCCAAAGAAGATAGCCAGATCCTCGTTTTTGGAAAGTATGCAACCTCCGGACATTGCATTTGCTCAGAATCGGGCCACAGTGTACTTACAAGTAAAAGAAAAAGAGGCGAATCGTTTCAGGGGGATCTTTGGTCTACAACAGAACACAGAGGGGAGATCTTCTGTGGTAGGTAGCTTGGATCTATCGGTGCAGAATCTTTTTCGCTCAGGCCATGAACTTAATCTATTTTGGGAACGGTTTGCGGGCAATTCTCAAGAGCTTGATCTTTATTACAAACATGCATTCATTTTAGGTAGCAAAGTCTCACCTTCGGTTCGTTTTTCTTTACTGAAGCAAGACTCCACCTTTCTTAATCGTACAGCGGCTATCGGATTAAGTACTTTCATTAGCTCCAAAATCACATTGCTCTTAGAATATGAGTCTTCCACAGCCACACTGTTGCAAACGGAGGTACAGCAAGTACAAGGAGAAAATTTGGCAGATTACCGTAGAGACTTTTATCACATCGGACTTTCAAAAGGATTTTTTGAGCAATTGGATTCATTCAATGAGGGATTAGTTTGGAGATTTGCAGCAGGACTCGGGAGAAAGAGGATTTTGGAAAATGCGAGCTTACCCGACACTTTTTATGATTCCCTAAGGCTGAACACTGATTTCCTGCGTCTCGAAGCAAGAGCCGCTTTGCAAAAGGTGGTACGAAAGCGACTTACTTACTTTCACGAGCTTAGATCTGGGATCATGGAAAATGCGCAGTTGCTGACCAATGAGCTATTTCGCGTTGGGGGACTAAATACACTGCGGGGGTTTAATGAGAAAAACTTCTTTTTAAATCGGTTTGCACTCTCGCGTCTGGAATTACGATCCTTTTTTGAAAATAGCAGCTACGCTTTTCTTTTTTACGACCAGCTATTGGCGAACAGCAGTGGTGCCCGTGGTGCACCTTTTGGGATCGGTGGAGGCTTTGCACTGGAAACTTCATCTGGACAATTTAGCTTCGCGTTAGCATCTGGGAGTTCCCAAGCCCAACAGTTGTCATTCAACGAAATTCGTGTCCATTTTGGCTTTATTACAAAATTTTAGGTGAAAAAGGCATTTATTGGTTTTCTGATTTTACAAGCGCTAGGCTGTGTCCAGGTACAAGGGCAAGAGGACTTTTATGGCCTTAGCAATCTGGAAGATCTTACATTGGCGCTTATTCATACAAATGATCAGGGTGTCTCTATGCCCGTCACTGACCTTTCTCAGCATAAATGGGCAGGCTTTTTCCTTCAGGCCCAAAGCACCATGGATTTAGTTATCTGCCACAAGGAACCATGGAGTGTGTGGATCGACGGCCGAAGATTCCGTGGAAGCGAGGATAAATGCGATACGCTCTACTGGAAAGACCTTTCAAGTTTGCTTATAAAAGACCAAACTTTCCTGAGCCTGTATTCAGAAGGAGGCTTGCAAGGTCTGTCCATACGTAGTGCAACAAAGAAGAAGCAGGAAAAATTAGCGGTGTTGCCAAAACCTAGGGTTGAAGACCACCTCCAGGATTTCGTGATTGTGGGAGGGCTGCTTCTGATGTTACTTTTTGGCGTGGTAATCTACGGACACCCCAACAGAATGAATTATCTAAAAAACTATGCATTTAGCTTGAAAGCAAATACGTATGAAGTAGCTGATTTTCGACTTTTCAGCACAGTAGGTCTGGATTATAGCTTTGTGATCTGCACGTTGGTGAGTTTTTTGTGGATTTACCTGAAGTACAGTTTTTTTTCAAGCGGTACAGACTCGGGTCTTTTCTCTGTAGTTGTGCAATGGTTATTTGTCCTAGCGGTCTGTTTTTTATTTCTCTTATCAAAATGGCTTCTTTCCTGGGCGATATCGAGAATGTATGCTTGGAAGCGAGTATTTGAGTACCAAGTATTTGATTTTATCAATTTCATCTTTCTTCTTGGTGGGGCAACCTCGGTCCTTTTGTTTCTTGACTATTTGATGAATCTAGGATTTCGGAATTGGGCTATGAATAATAGTATGTTGTTGGTCTTATCTGTTTTAGGCGGTAGTTCGCTTTTTGTGAGTATCAAATTCTTAAGGAATTCCACCAGGAATAAACTACTGATTATTTCCTACCTTTGCGCAACAGAAATTCTACCTACCATCGTTGCAGTTGGTTGGTTCTTCAAATAATTATATAAAATCAGCGATCTATGAGTGATACGGATGGATTATTGGTCAGGGATAAAGAGCGAATGAAAAGTGTGAAGAGCATTTTGGTTTCCCAGCCTGAGCCGACAAACGAAAATTCACCCTATCATGCATTAGCAGAAAAATACAATCTAAAAATCGACTTTCGAAAATTCATCGACATTGATCCGGTGGGGATAAAAGAGTTTAGAAAGCAGAAAGTCAATATTTTGGACCACTCGGCTGTAATATTCACCAGCCGCAATGCAATTGATCATTTTTTTCGTCTCGCACTAGAAAGTAAGATCGAAATCCCCACTGATATGAAATACTTCTGTATTTCTGAAACTACTGCCAACTACCTTCAGAAATACATTGTGATTCGGAAGAGAAAAATCTTTACCGGAGAGCGTACTGCCAACGATTTACTGGCGGTGATCAAGAAGCACAAAAGCGAGAAGTTCATTTTTCCTTGCTCCAACATTAGAACCGATCACATCCCTGATTTCTTAACAAAGAATGGCTATAATTGGTCGGAGGCTACTATTTACAGCACTGTAGCAGCTGACTTATCGGATCTGGATAACGTGACCTATGATATTATTGCTTTCTTCAGTCCTTCAGGTATCGAGTCTTTGTACACCAATTTCCCTAATTTCAAACAAAACGACACTCGTATTGCTGCATTTGGCCCCACTACATCAAAGGCAGTTACGGATGCAGGTTTAGTGCTTGATATACAAGCCCCACTGCCAAATGCCCCATCAATGACAGGAGCCTTGGAAGTCTACATAAAAGAAGCAAACAACCTTTGATTAATCTTCATTTGAAGAAGAGCCCTTGCGGGCACATAGAGGAATAGTAGAGCCCCTTTGCTTGGACAACTAGTATTAGTTTTATGCGGGGGCAGGTACTTGATTGCCTTGGCCCACTTTAAATGCACATTAAATCATTTGTAAGCGCTATACTTACAAAATGAAGAAGGTCCGTATTGCGGCATTGGTACTTTTGAGTTTGATGGTTGGTCATGCACACAGCCAAACCGACTTCTTCTTTAATCATTACATGCTCAATCCTAGCTACTTTAATCCTGCTTTTGTAGGTGAGGAGGAAAATGCTTTTGCCATTGCTCAGCACAGAACCCAATGGGCCGGATATAACCCTACGATCGGGACAGGCAGTGCCCCCTCTACCCAGCTGTTATCTTTGAATATTCCGGCAAAGAGAGTTATATCAGGCATTGGAGCCGTTGCAATAAACGATCGACAAAACAATTTGAGAAGTAACCAAATCCGATTTCAGGTTGCGCTCACAAGACAATTAAGGGCTGGGGTGTTGTCACTAGGCCTTTCACCCGCGGTAAATGTGCAGACCATTGATCCTGGAGATTTCATATCCGTCGATCCCGAGGACTTTGGGACAAGGCAGTCGGAGGTTAAGCCTAATTTTCACGCAGGAATTAGATTCCAATTTAATAGCCGTTATATAGTTGGGCTATCAATGGAAAATATTGTTGCTCCAACTTTCAATTTGAATGGCTTTGACCAGCTTGATTATTTTGAGCGAGTGGTGAACGTATTTGTTCTTAGAGAGTATGCCTTGTCGAGAGAGCTAAAGGTAATCCCTTCACTCCTTGCACGGACCAACCCTGGTAGCATTGCCAATTTCACTTTGGACCTGAGTGTTTTGGCTTATTATCAGAACAAATTATGGGGAGGGTTAGCCTTCAAACGTAGCGAATCACTTACTGCATTGATCGGATACGCATTTCTAAAAGATGGGAAACTAAAAGCAGGCTATTCCTTTGATTACGTTATTTCCGAGCAAGCAGCGAAAGAGCCTACCTCACATGAGGTTTTCATAAGAATGGACCTTCCCGAGCTGATTTTTGGTGGTAGAAAGGCAATAAAAACACCTCGCTTTGCCTTCTAAGGAGTTGCTTCCGGAAGTATTCAACCAGAAGACAGATAAATTCTTTTCTAAAATCAAATTTTGAAGCCTTCTGCATTCATTGGTAAACTTGGCTGGTATATCCAGCCGATTACATCTTTAGATCGAATATGATACAATAATTCTTGCTTTAATAGGTTTATTTTACATAATTGCATGTTCAATATAGGTGTTATGAATAATATGCGTGTTTTAACAATTTCAAATTGTTCCTTACTGTGCTGTGTCGTAGCCTTATCGGGTTGCGGCCTGTTCGGGGGAGCTAGAGGAGATCAGGGAGAGCTCGTCGGGGCCCCTGATAGGTTTGGTTGGGAAATGACCAGGCCATACGGAATGGTATCAGTCCCATCAGGTACATTCCATATGGGTCAGGCAGATGAAGACGTTGCTGCCACCCAAATAAATTTCAATAAACAGGTTACGATTGGCGCGTTCTTTATGGACGATACAGAAATCACCAATAACGAGTACCGCCAATTTACTCAGAACATTCAGGAGAGTTCAGAAATTGATTTACCTAGCGGATATTCAATTGCGGATCTGATGCCAGATACCACAGTTTGGACCCGAGACTATACACACCATATGGGCGATCCATTGGTCGTATATTATTGGTCTCATCCAGCTTTTGATGAATACCCGGTAGTAGGTGTGGATTGGAATGCTGCAAAGTATTTCTGCGAATGGAGAACCAGCTACTTAAATAGATGGCGCACAGATAATCAATTACCGGTGATGCCCAACTTCCGATTGCCTTCAGAAGCTGAATGGGAATATGCGTCCCGAGGAGGTAGAGATATGGCAAAATATCCTTGGGGTAATCCTTACATACGAAATGCAAAAGGATGTTTGTTGGCAAACTTTAAGCCGGGTCGAGGAAATTACTTTGATGATGGATATGCATATACTTCACCTACAGGCACATATTTTGCCAACGAGTACGGACTTTACGATATGTCAGGAAATGTAGCTGAGTGGTGCGAGGATGCATACAATCAATCGGCTATGCCATTGACTTGGGATTTGAACCCAACCTATTTCGATCCTAATATCCCGTTCAAAGTGATACGTGGAGGATCCTGGAAAGATATCGCTTACTTCCTTGAAACCGGCACACGTACATTTGAGCATCAGGATACTGCTCGCGCATCAATTGGTTTTAGATGTGCTATGACGTATCTTGGGCGCTCTTCAGGATACGAATTTTAAGATTTTAACTAAACGGAAGAATAAATTTACTAACCTAAAATACTAGTATAATGAGTAAAAAAGGCGGATTTTCAGAATTGCTCTACTCTACCATAATGCCCAAGATATATGGTATTGGAGCTGCCGTGGTGATTGTTGGTGCGATGTTTAAAATTTTGCATCTCGAGGGAGCAGGAATTATGTTGGGAGTAGGTCTTACTACAGAGGCTGTGATCTTCTTCTTAAGCGCCTTTGAACCGAAGCATTCTGAGCCTGATTGGGCTAAGGTATATCCTGAATTGGCAGATGATTATGATGGTCCTGCTAAAGTAAGGGCTGCCGTTCCTGCAAAGAACCAAGGTGCCTCTGCTCAAATGGACAAGATGCTCGCAGACGCTAAGGTGGGTCCCGACCTGATAAAAAGTTTAGGTGATGGTATGCGCAGCATGGCGGATTCAGCAAAGAAAATGTCTAATTTGAGCGATGCTGCAGTCGCTACTAACGATTATGCCAACAATGTAAAGTCTGCTTCAAAATCTCTTAGCGAGATGAATAAATCATACGCTTCTACAATGACAGCTATGTCTGGAATGGCTGACGCGACTAAAGACACCAAAGAATATCATTCGCAAGTGCAAAACGTTACCAAAAGCTTAGGTGCGCTGAACGCGGTTTATGAAATGGAGTTGAAGGACGCCCAAAGTCATACAAAAGCGCTGAATAAGTTCTACTCGAATATAAGCGGAGCGCTGGAGAGCATGGCAGAAGCAGGTAAAGAAACTACCGCATTCCAGCAAGAACTTAACAAATTGACTTCCAACATTTCTGCACTTAATAAAGTGTACGGTAACATGCTTACCGCAATGAGGAGTAGCAACTGATAAACCCATAAACTGAATAATTATGGCTGGAGGAAAGGAAACCCCACGGCAGAAGATGATCGGTATGATGTATTTGGTGCTTACAGCGTTGTTAGCACTGAATGTGAGTTCTACTGTACTTGACAAATTTGCTTTTATCAATGCCAGTTTAGAAAGAGCCAATGTAGAGACGTCTAGCAGAAATTCTCGCACCATAGAAGGGATGAAATCTGCGGCGAAGGATAAAGGAAACAGAGCTGATGATTTGAAAGTGGTGGCTAGCGCGCAAGATTTGCGAGGCAAGACCCAAGAGGTTATGGCTCAACTTGAGGAGTTCAAAGAGAAGTTTGTTGACATTACTGGTGGCTATACAGAAGGACATAAAGGCGATAAAATGTATATCGAGGGTAAAACCGACTATGATAAGGTTGGTAACTATATGATGCCCAAGGAAGAAGGAGGAGACGGCAAAGGTGCCGAGATGAAGAAAATACTCAATGATTATTCTGCACAACTGAAGGAGATACTGAAGCAGAATGGCGCTGATGAAGAAAAACTGGCAGAATTTGATAAGATCGCTAAGGATGCCAACGAGGACGCATACTACAGCAAGGATCCAAATCAGAAAGGAAAAAAGTGGTCCCAACTCAACTTTCAGGATACTCCTACACACGCTGGACTTGCAACAGTCAGTGAATTCCAAGCTAATGTGCTTGCCTATGAAACCACTGCTTTGGAGTTTTTGGTGCAGCGAGTGGGCCTTAAAGACATCACGTTCCAAGATATCCGGCCGGTGATTATGCCTGAGTCTAAATATGTTGCGGCAGGTACCAAATACAAAGCGGATATGTTTATCGCAGCATCTCCACCCGCCAACTTAATGAATCAAACCACTATGACCTACAATGGTGAAGAAGCGCCAGTGGTAGGTGGCGTTGGAAAAGTAGAATTTACTGCTACTCCTGGAGCATATGACAAGGAAGGAAATGCCAGAAAAACAATTGTTGCATCTATCACACTCCCACAAGGAGGTGGTAATGACACAACGTTTTTAGATACGATTGAGTACTTCGTGGTTAAGCCTGTTATTCAAATCCAATCGCAATCGGTAAATGCACTCTACTACAATTGTGGAAACAAGCTTGATGTCCAAGTTCCAGCCCTTGGAAATCAATACAATCCTTCATTTTCAGCAAAAGGCGGTGATGCCTTAAAAGGATCTCAGAGAGGACAGGTGACATTGGTTCCAAGATCTCGTAAGCTTACGCTGACTGTATCTAGTGGCGGAAACACCATTGGTTCCCGTGAATTTGGGGTCAGAGACATACCCGCTCCAGAGATTAAAGTTTTCACTTCTCAAGGGGAAGTGAACCAAAAAGAAGGAATTCCATACAACACACCCGAATTGTACCTCAAAGCAATCCCAGATGAAAGTTTTGCTCAGTTTTTGCCTGATGATGCCAAATTCAGGATCGCGGAAGCAGAGGTAACATTGGTAAGTGGGGGTTTGGGACGAGGCTCGACCAGAGCCGGAGAAAAAGTAAATCTACGTGGCATGAATGGAAGAAAAGGATCTCAGATTGTGATTGAGATCAAAAAAGTGCAACGTCAGAATTTTAGAAAGCAGGTAGAAGATTTCAAGAAATTTCAGCGATTTATCAATATCGGTCTGAAATAGTCAATTGTTAAGTTAGATGACAGGTGTTATGAAGAAATTAGTTTATGTACTGTTGTTTTGTTTGGGCTTTCAGCTTAAAGCACAGGAAGAATTAGCTCCTCTGGTAAAGCCAGAGGTAGATGAAACGCAAATTATGTTTCAGCGAACTCTTTGGAGAAGGATGGATCTTGAGGAGAAGCAAAACCGTCCTTTTTTCTCTCGTAATGGTGAGGTATCACGATTGCTGGTCGAGGCAGTCGATGAGGGGCTCCTTACCCCTTACCGATCAGATTCTTGTATCAATTTTATGCCGGATATTATTTTTGTATCTAATATCTCTGTAGAGAGGGAAGATAATCCGTTCGTAGGTGGCGGCTTCACTTCCGGTGGATTTGATTCTTTTGACGATTCGGAGGATGATCAGGCAGAAGATCAATCTAATGATGGTCCTAAACTGGAAGAAATTCCTTCTGAACTATTTTCAGTGCTGTACATTCGGGAAGATGTGATATTCGACAGAAACCGCTCAAGAATGTACAACTACATACGCTCATTATCGCTTGCGCTTCCTCGTGATGCTGGATCGTTATACAATCCTGCTGGTTTCGAAAAAAAGGTGGCCCACTTTAAATACGACGAAGTTGTTGACCTATTTCGAGGACCTTACGCTGACCGTGCCAGATATTATAACAGACAAAACCCTGGAAAGCACATGAACATGAGCGATGCTTTCGAACTTCGTTTGTTCCGTGCTCCAATTATAAAAATTTCAAATCCTGAAGATCTTGACATCAGGGAACTGTATTCTGAGGAGTTAGCTAACAATCCACTAAAACCCATTGTAGTACAGCAACAGTATGAGTACGATCTCATGGAATATGAATCTGAGCTGTGGGAATACTGAGAAGTATTTCCGATTCAGTTTCAAATGACCTAATCGCCAAAAATTATGAAGAGTAGTGTTTTAGTATCGGTCCTTGTGTTCTTGGTAAGTTTTTCTATTGTCGGCCAAGAGATGGGTGAGTTCGTGGATGACCGAGATGGTAAGACTTATAAAATTGTTACCATTGATATTGAGTTAGAAGGTGGCGTGTTTATTAAAAGGACCTGGATGGCACAAAACCTCAATTTTGAGGTACCCGGATCATTTTGTTACAAAGATGAACCTGCTTATTGTGAGGCGTACGGTAGACTCTACACTTTTGAAGCAGCTGTGGCAGCATGTCCGGAGGGATGGCATGTTCCTACCATTGGTGAATGGAATTTATTATTTCAATCATTTGGAGGTATTAGAAAATCCGGCACAGCCTTGCAGAAAGATGGTGAGAGCGGACTTAATCTGACGCTCGGTGGATTTGGTGATCCAGGCAGTGTGTTTAAGAACATTGGTATTAGTGGAAATTATTGGGATGCAGAAAAGAAATCAGCAAGTACTTCTGGATTAGTATCTGTACAGAAAGGATCTTCTGAAGTTTATCACAGCGCCATTGGAAACTGGCACCGAAATAGTTGCCGTTGCGTGAAAGATTGATCGCTTAAAGGAACTTATTTCTTACAAATATCAGAGGGTTGATTCTAGATCTAGATCAGCCCTTTTTTTATGGCTGTCTGCAAAGTGGCAGTTTTTGCTTCTCCCACAGTGTCGATCAGCTCTTTCTCACTCGATTGCTTGATTCGAACTACACTTCCATAGTGCTTTAATAACTTCTTTTTGGTTTCGGGCCCTATTCCTTTTACAGCATCCAAAGAGGAGGTGATTGCTTGTTTGCTACGCTTACTCCTGTGGAAAGTGATGGCAAACCTATGTGCCTCATCTCGAAGATGCTGAAGGAGTTTTAGAGATGATGACTTCTTACTTATGTGAATGGGTATCTGGTCTTCGGGAAAGTAAATTTCTTCAAGTCGTTTGGCAATGCCTATGATCGGGATTTGTCCGTAAAGACCGATTTCCCTTAGTGCATCACATGCGGCACTAAGCTGTCCTTTGCCTCCGTCAATCACAATCAATTGAGGATAGTCTAAACCCTCCTCTTTTAAATGGCGGTAACGTCTGCCTACTATTTCTCGCATGGAAGCAAAGTCATCAGGTCCCACGACCGTTTTTATGTTGAATTTGCGATAGTCTTTCTTTGATGGTTTTCCGTTGCGGAAACAAACCATTGACGCTACAGGATTGGTACCCTGAATGTTTGAGTTGTCAAAGCACTCTATAT
This sequence comes from Bacteroidota bacterium, assembly GCA_039026695.1. Classification (GTDB taxonomy): domain Bacteria; phylum Bacteroidota; class Bacteroidia; order Cytophagales; family Cyclobacteriaceae; genus Ekhidna. The sequence goes on along the minus strand of JBCCLV010000006.1, from coordinate 27,977 downwards.
GCTGCGGAAGGTCTGTAAGACTTAGGTCCTCCATGAGTTCTTTTAAGACCCTTTCGTTCGGTATTGCAGGTTGAATGCTGCTTTTCTCCTTTTTGAGGAAGAGTACATTTCTTTTGGAAAGGTCCACAAGCTTTTTTTTATCGCCAATCTTGGGAATTTCAGTTTGTACTCCTTCCCATGGCTCAATTTCTTTGTTGGAAATGATCAGTGGATTTGTGCTATTGTACTTTTTCCGCAAATCAAAAATTGAGAATCGTAATACATCAAGGTTGTCTTCATCAATCTTCTTCTTTGCTTCTACAGTTTCAGAGTTGACAATAGCTCCATTTTCAATTTTCATGAAATTGATTAGTAGTGTATCACGGTCTCCTTCCAGCATTGTAAACACATCGATCTGTGTTACTTTCTGATTGACAATTAGGGACTTTGTTTGAAACTTATCTAGCAGGTCAAGTTTTTCTTTGTAGTTCTGTGCAAGCTCAAATTTGAGATCCTGAGCCGCTGCTTGCATTTTTTCCTTGTAAGCTTTGCTGACTATTGAGATGCGACCCTTTAAGATTTCTTTGGCGCTACTGATGTCTTGATCATAAGCAGCCTCTGTCTGTAGTCCTTCGCAGGGTCCAAGACAGTTATCCAGATGGTATTCAAGGCAAACTTTAAATTTTCCTTTTTTTATGTTGCTTTCGCTCAATTGAAACTTGCATGTGCGTATAGTATATAGCTTTCTTAAGAGATCCAGCACGCTATTCATTGCTTTTACGCTGGTATAAGGCCCGAAATATTCCCCTTTAGTATGATCTATTCTTCGAGTGCTATAGATACGGGGAAAGGCCTCTTTTGTGATACAGATGGAAGGGAAGCTTTTATCGTCCTTAAGCAGGATATTGTACTTAGGCTGATGCTCCTTAATTAGGTTGTTTTCAAGTAGCAGTGCATCAAATTCAGAAGAGACGATTACGAACTCTATTTCCCTGATTTCCGAGACGAGTTTAAAGGTCTTACGGCTATCTAGATTGGCTTTGGTGAAATAGCTGGCAACTCTCTTTTTTAGACTTTTTGCTTTGCCGACGTAAATGATGGTGTTGGAAGCATCAAAAAACTTGTAGATTCCTGGCTTTTCAGGGAGTTTGAGATACTCGCTCTGCTGATACCTTTGAAATTGCATTACATGAAATCATCTTCTTCCACAATGTCATATTCAACAGAGTCGGTAGAGATTAAGTTTTGATCGTACAGTTCACAATCAATTGTGGTATTTAATGGGTTTGTTGGTCTTTCGAAGGGTCCCTTTTGGTACCCTAATGTTGGGTCATCATAGACCTGTAGCATAAAGTTTTCCCAGATGGGCATGGCTGTTCTTCCACCTTGTCCGAGGACCCAGCTTCTAAACCTGATGCTTCTATCGTCACCTCCTACCCAGGCACCAGCCACAAGATCTTTAGTTACGCCCATGAACCAACCATCTGACGCATTCTGTGTGGTGCCCGTCTTCGCACCAATTTCATTCCCTTCCTTTAAAGTATAGTCTAGTCCTTTACCCGTACCCATTTCTACTGTTCCTTTCAGCATGTGTAGCATTAGATAGGCGGTTTCTTCATTGATTGCATCCCTTTCGTCTGGGACAAATTGCTTGATTACGTTACCATTTTTATCTTCTATCCGAGAAATGTAGTAAGGTTTAATAAAGGTTCCTTTGTTTACAAAGGTGGAATACGCACCCACCATCTCGTAGATACTCACGTCCCCGCCAGCCCCAAGACATAGAGAGGGAACAGCATCCAGCGGACTATCCACTCCCAACTTTTGGGCATACTGTACAGCTGTATTCGGACCAATTTTATTCATAATCCAAGCAGTGATGCTGTTTACTGATTGAGCCATCGCTTCCCGAAAGGTCATAAGTTTATTGCTAAACTTACCATTTGAATTATTGGGAGTCCATGGCTCTTGCCCGGCAGGCATTTGAAAGGATACGGGGGCATCTACAGCAGTTTGGCACGGAGACCATCCATTGTCGAGTGCTGCAGTGTATATGATCGGCTTGAAAGTGGATCCTGGTTGCCTCTTTCCTTGCTGTACATGGTCGTACTTAAAAAACTTGTGATTGATGCCTCCAACCCATGCTTTTATGTGTCCGGTTCTGGGGTCCATCGCCATAAATCCGGCTTGCAGGAATCTCTTGTAGTAATTGAGCGAGTCGTATGAGCTAAAGATCGTATCTATCTCTCCGGACCAACTAAAGATTGTCATCGGCTTTTTCAGGTTCAGATAGTACTCAATGGAATCTTTTTGTGATCCATATCTTTTCTTAAGTGACCTATATGCGTTTGTTCTTCTTATGGATTTCTCCAAAAATTTCGGCAGCTCTCTGTTTTTTTTATCGATCCATGGGTTCCCCTCGGTCCAGTGATTGTCAAATACTTGCTGAAGTGTATCCATGTGCTCTTTGATGGATGCTTCTGCATATTGCTGTATTCTGCTGTCTATGGTAGTGTAGATTTTGAGTCCATCATCAAAAAGATCGTATCCGTTTTCAGCGGTCCATGCTACCAAGTAGTTTTTGGCTACAGTCCTAAAATAGGTTGCAAGCCCCTTATTTTGGCTTTCCACACGGTAACTGAGCGCCAGTTCTTTCTCATTAAGGCTATCATAAAGCGACCTGTCAATTAGCCCGTATTTGTAAACATTGTATAGGACTTCTGTTCGTTTGCGCTTTGCCCGGTCAGGGTTGTATACAGGATTGAAAGCCGTGGGCTTATTGATAGACCCGACCAGACTAGCTGATTCCTGATAATCTAGTTGCGAAGGAAGCTTATTAAAAAAAGTCTGTGCGGCAACTTCTATTCCGTAAGAGCTGCTACCATATTCAATGGTGTTTAAATACATGGCCAGAATTTCCTCTTTCGTGTAGGACTTTTCTAGCTGCACTGCAATGAGCCATTCTTTGATTTTTGTGATTACTTGTCCAAGTGATCTGCTGGAATAAAGCGTACCTCTTTGTGAGCTATTTGTGCGGTATAAATTTTCTGCAAGCTGCATTGTGATTGTGCTCCCGCCTCCTTGAAAGCTAAAAGTTAGTTTGCCAACAACTGCCCTTACAAGGGCGCGTAGGTCGATTCCACTGTGGTCTTTGAAACGGTAATCCTCCGTGACGAGAAGTGTATTGACAAGTTCTGTAGAGAGTTCATCATAAGTAACAGGGGATCTGTTTTTTCGAAAGTACTTACCAAGAGATATGCCGTCTGCACTGATCAATTCAGAGGAAAGATCTGGATCTGGGCGTTCTAGTGCTTCTAAGCTAGGGAGTCCTCCAAACCATCCAAAAGTATCGTTTTTGACCATGCTGAAGGTGGCAAATGATCCAATCGCCAAAAGCAGTAGCAGTACCCAAAAAACACGAACTATCCTTCTAATCAGCTTCATTTACTAATAATAGTGTTTTTCAAAGAAATTCAGGTACGAAGAGATGTCTTTTGTCTTGTACAAAAGATCAAAGTTATCCTCCGTGATTACGAAAACATCGAAAGACTCTCCTTTGAACAACTCCTTTAAATTGACCTCCTGATCAAATTCCTTATTGAAGGACACAGCTTCATTCTTGGTCGGGAAAGAGTTAATAAAAATCATTGATTTAGCCTCATTTAAAACCAGGTTTCCGGTTTTTAAGGTTGAGTTTCTTTTGCCGATGAAGGTGTCTACTGTCTTCGGGACATCCGTGGTAAGTGACCCTTTTAGATCATAGATAATTACAAAGAAGTGTTTCTGCTCAAAGTAGGGTATGTACTTGGTTTTTCCACTATTGTACCTATTCTCACGAAAGTTTTCAGATGCCTGAGCTAAGTTTTTCGCATATTCAATCAAGTCGCTTTCGGGATTTAATTTGATAAACTCATTGAGTTCATACTGGTATGTTAATTCCTCTTCCACCTGACCTACTGTCAATACCTTTAAAAATGCTAGATTATCGCTAAACTCATTTTCAGGGTGTACTTGCAGCGCACTGTCTATCGAAAAGGAAATCCCTGAAAAGTTCTTCTGCTGGTAGTCTGTGTAAAGCTTACGGTAGAGCTTTTTTAGTTGTGCTGTGGCGGCAAAGCTTTCCTCACGATAGCTGGGGTTATCTACTAGTTTGGCGTAAATGGAATTTGGAAACTTGCTTTTCAGCTGTGTCCCATAAGCTGTAGATTGTGTCGAATTAGGCTTTTTGAGCAATAGGAAAAGCTGATAAAGTACCTCTGGTTCATATACGGTATCTGGAAATCGTGACCGTAGCGTTTCAAAAGAATGGACTGCATTTTCATCTTCTTCTAGTCGTAAATTGTAGATATTTCCAAGGTTGAAGTATGCTACTTCGATCTCATCCAGAAGCGGTTGTTTTTCTTCGATGGTTTTGGGGATTGGTTGAAGTAAAGCCATGGCTTCCTCTTCTGCTGGAATTTCCTCCTCTTCTCCAGTAGCTTCGGAGATGTTTGACTCTGAAGTAGATAAGCTTTGTTGGCCTACTGCAGAAGCACTGTTACTTCTTCTCCAATTATCCTCAAGTGCCCTATCCCCCCATTTTCTCTTGAATTCTCCTACTCCTCTGGAGAGAAGTGTTTGATTGTTAAAATACCATACAGATCCTTCTTGCGTAGTACTGATTATATTATCTCCATTCTGCTCAGAGATATTTCGGGCTCGATTGATGGCGGCCTGTCGCTCTTTTTTCTTTCTTTCTTTATCGGCGGTTCTCTTCTCCTCTACAATACGCAGCGCAATTGACAGCAGTGAATCCTGAGGTAAGGTAGAAAGATGGAGTAAGCTGTCGTTTTTTTGGATCGTGAGCACTTGCTCTACAAAGTCGGCAAGGATTTCCTGCCTCTTTTTTATTGCGGTATAGTTTTCCTCATCTTTAGGAAGTACAGCTACGGCACTATCATAGTAGTTTTTTGCCAGTGAAAAATTTTTGATTGAGTCGTAATAGATCTCACCAAGACTTAGGTAAGAAAGGCCTTTTTGCCTATCGTTGGAGACGCTTACTTTGACCGACTCCTTATAGTTTTCTATTGCTTCTTTCAGATGGGAGTTTTTAAGTTCAAATCCGGCAAGCTCATAGTAAATTTTGTCTTGATATTCCTTGTTTTTTGGGTCTTTGAGCAACGCTCTAAAATACTTCCTGATCTTTTTTAGGTCGTTTCCTTGGGCAAGTTCTGTCACTTGAGCCATGTAGAGCTTTGCATAAAATTCAAGCTCATACTTTGGGTGATTCCGTAGCACGTTCTTGTAATATCTAAATGCTTCACTTTCAAAATCAAGTTTATGGTATATCTGCCCTATGATAAAATTGATCCGGGCTTTGTCAGAGGCATGGTATAAATCCTCAGCCTTTGTTAGGTTATTCACCATTTTATTTAGGTCACCTTTTTTCTGATAGAGATAGGCGCTATTTAGGTATAGTCTTTTTTGATTTTCCTTATTCAGCTTCTCCTTCTTCAGATAGTCAGTAACAGCAATGGCATTGTTGAATTCTTCGAATTCAGTGAAACTTTTAATCAGTTCAGTAAGTGCATAGTGTCTTGCATTGTCATTTTCACTGTGCGTATTTACGTACTTATAAGTTTCTATCGCATCAGGAAATTCTCTTGAGTAAAATCTGGCCTTCCCAACCAATATGTAGCTATCGTCTTCCCATCTGGATCCGGGATGGCGCTGTATAGAAATGGATGCCTTCTGGATACAGTCCTCGATTTCAGCTTTTAAAGATGCAGATTTGGTAGAGTCAAATTGCGGAAAAATGGGAAGGACTTTATTGTAGTTCCAGTCTTGACTCTGGTAGATAGATGCTTCAATCTCCTTTACTTTTTCTTTTGCGATAAAGTAGGCATTGTAGTGAGCTGTCATGTTGTGAAATGAGCCGCTCAGCGGATTGTTTTTGTAAGGGGAGCAACCTGAGAAGCAAATAACCAATAAACACAGAAATGCACTTAGAGAAGGTGTATTAAGGCAGAAGCTTTTGAAAGACAGATTTTTGGGTTGAAACACGTTGTAAAGATAATCCAAGGGTGGTTTGCATACCTTTGAAGCAATCTTAGCATTATGGCAGCAAAAAAAACATTTAGTACATGGCTAACGAACAAATACCTTCTGATTATAAGGAATGAGGAAAATTTTGCTGAAAAGATCACCTTTAGTTTCAATTATGCACGCGTATTAATCTTGTTTGCAGCTTTCTCACTGATCATTCTTGGTATTTCTATCTATCTAGTCACTGTAGCCCTAGAAAAGTGGCTCGATCCAAGACACGCACAAATGGTGGCAGACAGGCAAGTAGTGGAGTTATCTATAAAATTGGATTCGCTACAACTAGCAGTGGAAAATAAGGATGTATACATTGAAAACGTGCGAAGGTTGATCGCTGGTGAAGAGATAGCACCGCTACAAGAGGCCAATGTAGAAACAGAACTACAGCCGGCAGATTTATCGGAATCAATACAGCCTGTAGATTCCCAATTCAGAGCTTCTTACGAAAACTCTGAACTATCCGAGATAGCGGCCTTACCCGTAACCATTGCCACATCTATTAATGAGCTCCGAGAAATTTATCTCTTTAGTCCAATTGATGGGTACGATGTAACAGATGTCTTCAACCCTAAAAAAGACCACTACGGTGTAGACATTGTGGCCAAAGAAAACGAGCCAGTCCGCTCGGTGGCTGATGGCGTGGTGATTCTATCCTCCTGGACCCTGGATGGTGGATACATTATTGCGGTACAGCATGCGGGGAACTTAATATCCGTGTACAAGCACAATTCGGAATTATTTAAAAACGTTGGTAATTTTGTGGCTTCAGGGGAAGTGATTGCAACTATTGGAAATACCGGAGAACTCACCTCAGGACCACACCTCCATTTGGAGTTGTGGCACAACGGAAACCCTGTAAACCCTCAAGAATATATCGCACTATAATCAAGGCTATGTTAAACAAGAATCAAAAAAGCGAAGAACAACTAAGCAACTCATCAAATATTATTGGCAAGGGTACGATCGTCAATGGTAGCATCGAAACCTTTGGAAACATCAGAGTAGAAGGAAAAGTAGTGGGGGATATAAAGACAAAATCGAAAGCAGCATTCGGAAATTCGTCTCATGTAGATGGAAGTGTACTTGCACAAAACGCTGAAGTTGCAGGGCATATTACGGGCACAATAGAAGTTACGGAGCTGCTTGTACTCAAAGCAACCGCATCTATCGACGGAGATATTATCACCAATAAACTTTTGGTAGAGTCGGGGGCATCCTTCAATGGGAAATGTAAAATGGGTGTGAAAAGCAAGGAAATCAAGATTGGAAAGCCCGAAGCAGAGGAGCGACAAGCCCTCAAAGCATGAGAGCCGTAGAGAATATGCTAAGTACTATGCACTAGCATTTGAGCTGGTTGCAGCCAACATCCTTTTAATTTTAGCAGGTTTTCTTCTCGATAAAAAATTGGCGAGTAGCCCGATTTTTATCCTGATAGGTACCTTCCTTTCGATGGCACTTACAATTTGGTTATTACTGAGATTCAACAAGTGAAAAAGTGGTTGATCCTGGTTGTCCTCACCGCATTTGTAATTCTCTTATCAAGGATTTCCCCTATTGCGTCGTGGATTCATCCAGCGTTTTACGTGATGGTTACTTTTTTCACTGTTCAGACTTTTGTGCTCTTTCGGATAGGCGATTTTGTATCTGAGAAATGGCGGCTCCAAGTAGGTTTGATCAATATCTCAATCCGGTTTCTATCCTCGGCTTTCTTTATTTTGATAGTGCTTGATAAGTACGAGTCGCCCAGGCAGCTGGTTCTGCAATTTGGTATCCTCTATTTGCTTTACCTCACCTTTGAAATAGGGGTCTCATTGACTAACTTGCGGCGAAATTGATTAAAGCAACCCATTTAATGTTCCAAGAAAGAAGAAAAAGTATCTCTAAAGCATTGATATTCAATGTATTGCTCTTTTCTTCATGTTGCTTCACTCCACTTATTACTCTAGCTAGCGGCGGAGATAAAGAAGCCGATAAAAGCGAAGAGTTTGATCCAGGCGAGATGATCAACCATCACATTTCCGACTCACATTCCTGGGAAATTTTTCACGGATTTTTGGTACACCTGCCGGTCATTGTTTATTCCGCAGAAAATGGTCTCGACGTATTTTCCTCGTCCAACTTTTACAATGAAGCACATGAAATCGTGCCTTTCAATGGATATAAATTAGATCATGAGCATATAACCTTGGAAGACGGAGGGCATGTCCTGGATTTATCGATCACGAAAAATGTCCTGTTCATGTTTTTAGATGCGATCATCTTGTTGCTAATATTTGGTGCTGTCGCCAGAGGGTACAAAAAGAACGCAGGCAAAGCTCCTAAGGGAATTCAATCATTTTTTGAGCCCATAATACTCTTTGTACGGGACGATATAGCTAAGGAAAACATTGGTGAGAAAAAGTATGAGAAGTTTATGCCCTACCTGCTCACTGTTTTCTTTTTTATCTGGTGTGGAAATCTGCTAGGGCTGCTACCGGGAGCAGCAAATATGACCGGTAATATCGCGGTGACACTCACGCTTGCTGTGATCACTTTATTAATCACATTGTTTTCTGGCAGAAAAACCTATTGGCTACATATTATAGATCCATTAGGAAGGTCAATGCCTTGGGGCGCAAAGATTCTATTGTATTTGATTTTATGGCCTGTGGAGATCATTGGGATTTTCACAAAGCCATTTTCACTGATGGTTCGGCTTTTTGCAAATATTACGGCGGGTCACATTTTGATCCTCAGCATTATCAGCCTTGCATTCATCTTTAAGAACATTGGTGTAGGTGTCGTGGGAGCAGCATTTGCGATGGTGATGAACCTACTTGAGTTATTTGTGGCTGTTCTTCAAGCCTATGTTTTTACGCTGTTGTCTGCCTTGTACTTCGGTCAGGCAGTCGAGGAAGCACATCACTAGTTTTGTATTTTTAATTTTTAATAGATAAACGTTATGGGAGCAATTGGAGCAGGTTTAGCAGTTTTAGGTGCGGGCTTAGGGATCGGTCTGATCGGTAAGAGCGCAACTGAGAGTATTGCTAGACAGCCTGAAGCTGCTGGAAAGATCCAAACTGCAATGATTATTGCTGCAGCCTTGATTGAAGGTGCAGCGCTTTTTGGTGTCGTTGTAGGTCTTTTAGCATCTTAATTACCATTAAACTTTGACCTGATCATGTCTACATTAGGTAGTATGGTCAGGTTATTATTTCTCTAATAAAAAAATAACGAGGTGTCACTTTTTACCCCTGATATTGGTCTTATTATCTGGCAAACCATAGTTTTTGTCGCAATCCTAATAATCCTTAGGTCATTTGTGTGGATCCCGATCCTAAGCGCGCTCAAGACGCGAGAGTTTCAGATCGAAGATTCTTTGCGAGCGGCTGATAACGCTAAAAATGAAATGGAGCAAATCAAGGCTGACAATGAATATTTACTTCAAGAGGCAAGGATAGAGCGTGATGCTGTATTAAAAGAAGCCAGAGAGGAAGCTACCCGTATCATAGATAAGGCAAAAGGAGAGACCACCGAGGTGACTTCAAAGATGATCCAAGAGGCACGTGAAACGATCGATGTGGAAAAGAAGGCAGCACTGAGCGAGGTACGAGAGTTGGTTTCATCGCTTTCGCTTGAGATTGCAGAAAAAGTGCTTCGTGAAAACCTTTCCGACCAGAAGTCCCAAAAAACGCTGGTTGAAAGATTCATCAAAGACGTTAAGATAAACTGATCATGTCTGAAGGACGAATTGCCGCCAGATACGCCAAGCCACTCTTGAATCTAGCAGAGGAAAAGAGCGTGCTGGAGGAGGTAAAGCAAGACATGGATTCGTTTGCGTCTCTTTGTAAGGAAAACCGTGATTTTTCGCTCATGTTGAAGAGTCCTATTATTCCTCACAAACGAAAAGCTGAAATACTTAAAAAAATCTTCGAGGGTAAATTCAGCGACCTTACCCTGCAAGCTTTTGATCTCATCACAAGAAAAAACAGGGAATACCTTTTGGTGGCCATTGCAGATGAGTTTCTAGCACTTTACAATTTGAGAAAAGGCATTGCCAATGTGACTGTCACTACCACTTTCCAGCTTGAAAGTGATTTGCGTGAGTCATTCAAGAAACTTGCGACCAAGGTTACTGGCAAATCTCCCAACCTTGAGGAAGAAATCGATCCCGATATTTTGGGAGGATATGTTCTCAAATTTGGCGATAAGCAAATTGATGACAGTGTGCGAGGACGCTTGAACGATCTGAAATTGAAATTCAATAAAAAGTAAAACGATAGGCCGTAAGGCCAAACTGATAATCATATGGCACAAGTAAGACCTGATGAGGTAACAGCGATTCTGAGAGAGCAGCTCTCAAATTTTAAGACTGAAAGTGAGCTTGAGGAGGTAGGAACTACTCTCCAGGTAGGAGACGGAGTTGCCAGAATCTACGGTTTAACAAATGCCCAGGCGGGTGAACTTATTGAATTCGAGAACGGGCTCAATGCGCTGGTCTTGAATCTGGAGGAAGACAATGTGGGAGCCGTATTGCTAGGCGACTCCAGTGATGTAAAAGAAGGGGATACAGTAAAAAGAACTGGAAAGATTGGCTCCATCAAAGTGGGAGATGGTATGTGCGGCCGTGTGGTTGATACATTAGGAAACCCGATCGATGGGAAAGGAGCCATCGAGGGAGAGACGTTTGAAATGCCACTTGAAAGGAAAGCGCCTGGGGTGATCTATCGCGAGCCGGTTAGTGAGCCTTTGCAAACAGGTATTGTCTCCATAGACTCGATGATTCCCGTAGGAAGAGGTCAGCGTGAGTTGGTCATCGGAGATCGGCAAACAGGAAAGACTGCTGTTGTAATCGATACCATCATCAATCAGAAGGAATTTTATGATAAAGGTGAGCCTGTATTCTGTATCTACGTGGCGATAGGGCAAAAGGCCTCTACTGTGGCTGGGATCGTAGCACAGTTACAGAAGGCAGGTGCGATGGACTACACGGTAATTGTAAGTGCATCAGCTTCAGATCCTGCTCCGATGCAGTTCTTTGCTCCTTTTACAGGGGCTGCAATTGGTGAGTTTTTTCGAGATACTGGACGTCCTGCGCTTGTGGTTTATGATGATCTTTCAAAACAAGCTGTCTCCTATCGAGAGGTTTCTCTACTACTAAGAAGGCCTCCAGGTAGAGAGGCGTATCCTGGAGATGTTTTTTACTTACACTCCAGACTACTGGAAAGAGCGGCAAAGGTCATTGGTGATGACTCCATTGCGCAACAGATGAATGACCTTCCGCCATCATTAAAGGGTAAAGTAAAAGGTGGAGGTTCTTTGACTGCATTACCAATTATTGAAACGCAAGCAGGTGATGTTTCGGCATATATTCCAACAAATGTGATTTCAATCACTGATGGACAGATATTCCTAGAGACCAACCTTTTCAACTCCGGTATTAGACCTGCTATTAACGTTGGTATATCGGTATCTCGTGTTGGGGGTTCCGCCCAGATCAAATCGATGAAGAAAGTATCTGGTACCTTAAAGCTAGACCAAGCTCAATTTAGAGAACTTGAAGCCTTTGCCAAGTTTGGATCGGATCTGGATGCTGCCACTCAGCGTACCATCGATCGTGGTAGAAAGAATCAGGAGATATTAAAGCAGCCACAATTCTCACCTATACCTGTGGAAGAGCAGGTGGCAATCATCTTTGCATCCACAAGAGGATTTTTAGATCCTGTTCCGGTAAGTAAGGCTAAGGAATTCCAGAAGGCATTTATTGAAGCAATGCGAAATACGGGAAAAGATGCGCTAGCAGACTTCAAAGCCGGTAAGCTTAGCGAAGAGGCTGTTGATAAAACTGAAGAGATAGCTAAAGACATAGCTTCCAGATTTTCAAAATAAAAGGGCAAAGGGGATAGAAGATGGCCAATCTTAAAGAAGTAAAAGGCAGGATCAACTCTGTTAAGTCTACGCAGCAGATCACTAAAGCCATGAAAATGGTGGCAGCAGCGAAGTTGAGACGTGCTCAAGACAGAATCACGCAGATGAGACCCTATTCTCAAAAGCTCTCTGAGATCATACAAAATGTAGCCGCGTCTCAACCAGAAGAATCTCAAAATCCGTTTGCTGAAGAACGAGCTGTGGAAAAAGTACTGCTGGTAGTGATATCTTCTGACCGTGGTTTATGCGGAGCATTTAATAGTTCCGTTTTCAAGTATATCCGAAACCTAATCGAAAAGGATTACAAAAGTCTTCAGGATGCTAATGCCCTTACCATTCTGCCTATTGGTAAGAAATCCGTGGAGTACTTCAAGAAGAGGAAATACAACCTGATTGAAGATTACGGACACTTGATGGAGAAATTGGACTTTGAAGGTGCCAGGTCCGCTGCGGAAATGGTTATGGATTCTTTTAAGTCAGCGGAATTTGATCGTGTAGAGATTGTCTATAATGAATTCAAGAATGTGGCTACTCAGGTAGTGCAGCGTGAAAAGTTTTTGCCGATCGGATCTTTGAATGATCAGGACAAAGCTGATGCAAATGCCACTGAGTATATCTATGAGCCATCACAAAATCAAATTTTTGATGAATTGCTTCCAAAATCTCTGAAGATTCAATTCTATAAAACTCTGCTTGAATCAAACGCCTCCGAGCATGGTGCCCGTATGACAGCCATGGATAAAGCCACTGAAAACGCAGACGACCTCCTGAAAGACCTACGACTGACTTACAACAGAACGCGCCAGGCCGCGATTACCAAAGAGATTTTGGAAATTGTAGGAGGAGCCGAGGCACTGGCCCAAGGATAATGCTTTTGAGGCTGTACCGTAAGGCACAATATCTTTCTCTGGATATTGTCCTTGGAGCAGTAGTCCTACTTCGTTTTTTTTCGGTTTACTTTTCTGTAGACTCATCTCTAGTAGTCTATATATTGATGGCGTGCAGCATTTGGATGATTTACACCCTTGATCATCTTAAAGACGCAAAAAAGGCTCCTAGCAGTAAACGAGACAGATACAGCTTTCATCACCGAAATCGAAAGGTGCTCTTTCCGGTCTTTTTCGCCGTGTTAACTCTAGTGGTTTTTCTCCTACCCCTGATAGACTTTCGCGTTTTAATCAGTGGAGTGATTGTCATACTACTCACCTCGTTGTACCTGTTTTCACGATCCCAGTTTTCTGTGTATGGATTAAAGGAAGTTTACGCTGCATTTTTGTATTCAGCTGGGATATTAACTGTTCCCTTCATCTTACTTGAGGATGTCAATTGGGAAGTTTCCGGAATGTTGTTTTTTGCGGCTTTATCGAATTTGTTGCTTTTTAGTTGGTTTGAGTATGAGGATGATTTGGAAGACGGATTTGATTCAATTGCCACTAAATACGGAAAAAACGCGGCGGAAAAATCTATTCTGATTTCAATAAGTACTGGAATCTCATTTGCACTTTGGAGTCCGTTTTCAACTGTGAGTCTGTATTTTGTTATTGTCTATGCAACGTATGCGCTACTCTTCTTAAACCCGTCATGGAGTAAAATGAATCGCAGGTATAGGACCTTTGGTGATGCGGTTTTCATGCTTCCGGTACTTTTTGAGTTTGGTGATTTTTGAGAGCGTAAAAACTGGCTATCATAACAAACACCTTTTGCTTTTTCAAAACACCTTTTTAAGTTGAAATCATTGAAGAGGTGACCAATAATTTTGATCATATTGCTCCAGCCTACGACATCCTTTCTAAAGCTGTTTTTGGCGGAGCTATCCTTACTAGCCAGCTTACTTTTTTGGACCGATTGGCTCAAAATGATGCTGTCTTGATTGTAGGAGGAGGGACTGGGGAGTTGATTAGTTATCTTCCCCCTGTTTCCAGGGTGGACTTTGTTGAAAAGTCTGCAAGAATGCTGAAAAGGGCAAGAAAACGTCGTACTCAGAACGCAATCAGATTCTTTGAACGAGACTTTTTCGAGTTCGAACCTACTACAAAGTATGATGCCATTTTGTGCCCTTTCTTTTTGGACTGCTTTGATCAGGAGGGACTTGGCAAGGTACTAGGTCTAATTCAACGGTACCTAAAATCGGCGGGGCATTTGTTCGTACAAGACTTTGACTCAGATACTCTCCCTCCTGTCATAAACCGACTATTACATCTTTTTTTCAGGTTGACGGTCAGGCTGGAGGCAAGCACCCTGCTAAATATTCAAGAAAATATCTTCGCCCATAATTTTTCGCTTCTCGAGCAAAAAGAAATGCATCAAAAAATGATATTTACCAGTGTTTACAGAAACCCTTGAAAATCTCAGGTGTCTATGAAATGTCCTATGAGCAATAATCATAACATACACAAGCACCTTATCGAGCAGAGCCAACGTGGTGATCAGCAGGCCATGAAGGCCTTGTACAGCGCTTATGCCCATGCGATGTATAACATTTGTAGGAGAATGATGGGCGAAGAAGAGGAAGCGAAAGACGTTCTTCAGGACGCATTTGTTGATGTTTTTGATAAGTTAGGTACGTTGCGAGATGTGGGCATGTTTAGCTCCTGGATTAAGCGAATCGTTGTAAATAGGTGCATCAATGCCATAAGAAAGAAGAAAATAGAAATCGAAGAGATTTCAGAAAGTATGGTAGTTCCTGCCGAAGAAGAGAGCAATTTTGACTACACGAATTTTCAAGCGGCTCAGGTACTTTCTGCAATAGACAAGTTACCAAAAGGTTGCAGGACAGTTTTGAGTCTGTATCTATTTGAAGGATATGACCATAAGGAGATAGGAGAAATTCTAGGGGTTTCTGAATCAGCTTCTAAGGCACAATATTGTAAGGCAAAGGGAAAAATTAGGGTGATGTTGGGAAATGAAAGCAAAAGGGTTGGATAATCTAAAAGATCAAATACAATCACAAAGGCAGGACTTTGACCTATATCCATTCGATCCGTCAACAGAATGGAGCCAGGTTTATGACCGCATAAAGACGCCTGAGACTTGGAGCACTTGGAAGATAGTAGCGGTTGCAGCCTGTGTTATTTTTATCCTTGCCGGAGGGTTCTTTAATAGTCCTCGTTACCTAGCATCCAATGACGTATTAGTTGAGTCAATTGAATTTTACGAGCGCGAAATTGAATACAAAACCTTGCAGGTCTCTGCAATACTTGGAGATGAAGCAATTCTACCTCAGCTGGAATATATCGACAAAGAATTTGAGGAGCTACAAGCAGATCTAGAACAAGGTGCCAACACGGAAGTAGTGATCTTGGCAATGATGCAGAACTATCAGTTGAAACTTCATATTCTAGAGCAGATGCTTGTTGAACTAAAGCAAAATCCTGTTGAAATACGTCTTTAATCTTTTCTGTATTCTACTCAGTGCCGGTTCACTATTGGCACAGGTCCGGCAGGAGAAAGACTTGCATCGTACTTTTTACAGCGGTAACACGGACGAGGTAGAAATCACAAATCGCTACGGAGATGTGATTGTACGGGCTTGGGATTTGGATTCAGTGAGATTTGACGTGACGCTCAAAGCGGAGGGAAAAACCAGCGACGCTGTAAATAAGTCTATGAGTCGTGTGGACGTACGATTTTTAAAGGTTGGTAGTGTGGTTTCTGCAGAGACTACCGTTGGTAAAAATCGTGGATTCCTCGGAAATGCTCTCAATAATGTAGAAGGAGTTGTCGGTGCTAATAAATTAAGCGTTGTTTTTGAGGTTTGGATGCCGAAAGGACTATCTCTGGACCTGATCAATAAGTTTGGAGATGTATACCTGGAAGATCTTGATTCGGATGTGCGGATTACCCTAGCACACGGGGATATGAGAGCAGGAAAGATTGGTGGACGTTTTGTACTCGAGCACAGCTTCGGAAAAGTGTCAATCCGTGATTTAAAAAATGGAAATTTGAAGCTGAGGGCCTCTGAGCTAAATCTGGACCAATCAGAGCGCCTCGAAATTGAAAGTGGTAGTTCAAAAATCTACATTGGAAAAACTAAAACAACTGAGTTTAACTCTAGAAATGACAAGATTGAGATTGACGATACGCAGCACCTGTCCGGTACAGGCTCTTTTACCGATATTCATGTACACCAGGTCAGCCACTCGGCAAGGCTAGAGCTGAGCTATGGCGAACTATCCTTGAAACAGCTAAGTAGAGAATTTACGGGCGTATCTGTAATAAGTAAAGCCGTGGATCTAAGCTTAGGAATAGATCAGGCAAGTTTTATACAGGCTAGTATTAAGGGTGAGACAGATCGTATGGTTTTACCTAATAGTATGTTGATCATGTCAAAAACAACACTTGAAGACGACCGAATTTGGCTTGCCGGAGATGTTGGCAATACAAACAAATCAAAAAGTAAGTTAGAATTAGACATGGATGGAGGAAGTTTGGTGGTTGCTATAAAAGATACTTTCCTGTTTAGTGAAAAAGACTAGTCATACCTTCCGAGTCATGCTACGGTCACTATGCTTTTGATCGAAACTGCATTTTCCTGTAAAAAAAGATATCTGTGAGATTGCGATCTATTGGTCTACTATTGATAATGACCCTGTTGTCCTACTTTTCAGAGGGGCAAGAGTTCTACGAAAAGTCTGCTGGTCTCAGTCTTGGAAGCACTTCAGGACTCACTTTTAAGAAATTTTTTACTGAATCAGAAGCGATAGAACTGACGCTAAGTGGCAGAAATGATGGCTTGCAACTTGGTGCAAATTACCAGTTTTATCGTCCGATGAATCTTGCCTTTAACGATCGATTCTACCTCCATTATGGAATTGGAGGGCACCTGGGATATGAGAAATTTAATGATTTGTCCAAGATTTTATCCAATGCTGAGGGTACAGCTTTTATCTACGAGCGACGTAGCTTTTATGTAATGGGTGTAGACCTGGACCTGGGTGTTGAGTACCGCTGGTTGGAAGTGCCGGTAACGATAGGGTTTGACTTGAGGCCTTATCTCAATTTTATTGGCATGCGCTATATAAGATCCCAGTTTTGGGATGCTGGACTGTCTGTGAAATATATATTCTGATGAAAACATTGTATATCAAGTTTTTTTCATTGCTTCTTTTAGTTTGCTTATCCCACGTTTCCCAAGGTCAGCGCTACTTGGATACCAATAACCCAGATGATGATCAGGTTAAATCCCTCCTGGGACAAGGAAATGAGATCAATGGCTTTGGGGCGGTAGACATCAAAGTAGGTGACCTTGCAGGGGAAAGAGCCTTACTTGTTGGCGCCTATGGCGGATTTATCATTGATCGAAAGTACTTGTTTGGGCTTGCCGGATATGGCATTGCCACGAAAGTTGAAATTGAAGGAGTAAATCCAGGAGATGCCAGCATTAAGCCCTTAGATCTTTACGGAGGCTATGCTGGAGTCTTTCTTGGCATTTCTATCCTACCAAAAGAGGTGGTGCATGTAAGCATACCGATTTTACTCGGAGCTGGTGCGCTGGAGATATCCGATGGGGATTTTTTTACCGCTAATCCTGCTGATTCTGAATTTGTAGTGGAAAAGTCAGGATTTTTTGTGGTTGAACCGGGCATGGAGGTCGAGTTTAACCTTACCAGGCACTTCAGGCTGGGGCTGGGTGCCACATACAGACACATTGCAGGATCAAATCTTGTTAACGTTGATGATCGGGATCTTCGTGGCTTCACTACGGTCGTCAGCTTTCGTCTTGGCAGATTTTAGCGACTAAGTCTATCGAATTAACTGCCAACTCGCTATCTTTTCATAATGTCTCATGTGAAGAACGGGGTTATTTGCTTCCTGCTTCTACTTAGTGCCCTCGCGGTTTATGGTAAAGAGCGGCAGTCAACGGAGGACAGTATTAAGTCTTTACTTAGTAAAGGAAGAACCTATCTTTATGACAATCCAACAAAGTCACTACAGTATTGCAATGAGGCATACGATCTTGTTTTAGGTCTGGAGAACGATTCTCTTCTTGCCGCAGTGTTGAACGGATTGGGTGCAGCAAGGTGGTCCAAAGGGAATATTGGAGAGGCCCTCGCAGTATTTCAATACTCGCTAAATATCAGCAAGGCAAATGATCTAGTGGAGATGCAAATGCGCAATTCTGCTAATATCGGCAATGTGTATTCGAGCGCTGCATTGTTCTACGACGCAATTAATTTTTTTAAAGAAGCTAGTAGGATTCAGGATAGTTACAGCTCAACCAGCTTCGATAAATTTGCTATAAACAGCAATTTGGGTAGAGCGTATCAGCAACTTGATATGTTTGACTCTTCCATGTACTACTTTGAGAAAGCCAGGCAGCACATGGATTCAAGTTTCGTTCATCTTTTTAGTATTTATTATTACAATCAAGCAGAAGCTTTTTACAGATCTGGTGAAATACCTACCGCAGACTCTATTTTGAGGGACGCACTCAAGAGTGCGAAGAAGTACAATAGCGCACGCGCTGAAATCAGGATCAATCAACTACTTGCTGAGATTGAGCTAATCTATGATAATGAGGATATTGCCTTAGCTCATGCCGAGTTGGCTCACTCCCTAGCCGAGGAAAGTGAGAAAAAGGAGCTACTTCTGCTTACCCACGGCACATTATCAAGCTGTTATGCTCGACTTGGCGACTATAAAAAGGCATACATTCATGATCAGCTCGCTGAAGCTTTTCAAGAAACGTTGCAGGGGAGAAGTGCCACGAATGAACTTGAGCTGCTGTCCTTTAATAAGAGACAGACGCAGATTAATGCGCTGGGTCAGGAAAGCCAATTGGCACAGGAGCAGTCCAGTCAGCGGCAAAAGGCGATCTACCTTCTCATCTTGGGTCTAGTTGTTTGCTTTTTTCTAATAGCAATCATAATTGACAGAAATCGAAAGATTAATGCACAATCTGGCGAGCTTTCCGAGCTGAATGATTTTAAAAATCGACTGTTTGCGGTGATCACGCACGATATTAAGTCGCCGGTGCAGTCTATGTCTATGGTGGTAGATTTATTGAGTGAGAAGAAGCTCAGTGATGACGAACTCAAGTTTTTACTGCCTGACATACGAAAGAAGATTGGCCGACTGAATCAACTACTCAATAGCTTGTTTCAGTGGGCGCAAGGGAAGCTTTCCGAGAAGACGCTTAGCAAGGAAAAAGTGTGTTTAAAAACACTTTTTTCTGACCTAAAGGAGGAGCTATACGATCGCCTCAAGGAAAAAGAGATTCAATTGGTATTGGAAGTATCGGACGATTTTGAAATGTTTGCTGATCCAGGAATTATAAAAATCGTATTTCGAAATCTGCTAACAAACGCCATTAAATTTTCCTGGAGCAAATCTGTAATCACGGTAAAATCTACTGATACCTCACAGGACTCTATCATTGAAATTATTGATCAGGGCATTGGGATTTCCAAACATGCAATGGAGGGTATTTTTAATATGGAAATAAGCAGTAAAGATGGAACTCAAGGTGAAAAAGGAAATGGTTTAGGACTTGTGCTAAGTAAGGACTTTATTAAGGGGCAAGGTGGTGAGATTGAGGTCCAAAGTGAGCTGGGAGTTGGAACCACTTTCAGGGTTACTTTGCCAAAATCTATCGAGCTCTCAAAGTAGCTAAGTCAAGATTTAAGAAATCCGCCGTGCAATCGTTAAGTGTTTATTCTTATGATGATCGGTATAGGCAAGAAGATAGTTAAGTCCTCCATCTTTAATGTTCCATCTTTTCTTTAATTCCGTCGCGCTTAATGGGTAGTTTCTACTAATGACATTTAGCATTGCATATTTTTTCAAGTGCCTTTTAGCTTTTGCATGAATAATTTCAAAGACCTTGCCGGGGAAGCGGTTTATTCTTTTTTCGGAAGTATATAGATGAGTTTGTGGTGCAAGTTTATCTAGTTTGAATTTATCTGATATGAGCTTAAAGGCGCCAGCTTTCAAGATGGCAACATTAGGTTCATATATATATTTTCCAGGAGCGCTGTAAGTTGAGGTTGCTAGATTTTCTTCTCTACTTTGAAAGGTAAAAGCGCCCTGCTCAGAACCCTGATTGCTTGCTATAATTTTAGCATCTCCAGTAAATGCAGGATCAATCAGTACCAAAAGTTCTTTACAATTGCTTTTTACTGCCAAGATGTGAATTGCTTCAATATTTGAAAACTGCTCTTGCAGATAATGTATATCGAGGAGCGGAGAAAGCTTCACCAGGATTTTCCTGGCTTTTGGCAGTAGAATAGGAATCAAAGACGTAAGATTAGGCTGACAGTCTTCTAGTAGAAACACTCTCTTCTGACTGTCAAATCTGCGAGAAGGATCTACGTAGAAGTGGGCTTTTCCCTCAAATTTTTTACTGTAGGGGACAGCATCATCGTTAACAATATGAATGTTATGTCCGAGTGCTTTTGAGTTTTTTTTAAAAAGCTCACACAGTGCTCTGTCCGCTTCCACAAAGTGACTTTCGGAGAATGATTCTGAAAGTGCTAAACAGTCAATGCCTGTTCCGCCTGTAAGATCTACAAGTATTCTACCCCGCATAAGGGTTTTCTTATACTGGCTGGTGATTGCGGAGGATGCTTGTTCTATTGAGACAGGAGGTGGTAAAACAAGTGATCTGTTAGATGCCCATTCGGGTAATTTACCCTGAGCCTTCTTCCGAGATATGATTTGAGTGGCAATAAAGTCTATGTCTTTCTTAAAGGCAGAAGGTGGGTTCAGAAGTAGCTCAACTGGGTCTGCTTCCAGATTGTCGAAGATGAATTCGGTAATCTTATTTTCGGTTAACTGTGCCATTTTATTGCATTGGTGGAGGAGCATTTGCAGTTCATGTTTTGCTTGCGCACAATTGTTCGATTACCTAAAAATTGATCTTTTTTTAACTTTTGATTAAATAAGCAATTTCTTCGATTAATAATAAAGCCTCATAAAAGCTGCTCACATTACGCCTAAAAGCACAATTTTCTCAAATAGAACAACTTGCAAACCACTTTTAACCAGAATTAACTATCAAAAATTAATTAGCCTCAGCTAACAAACAAGAAAAAAATGCGTACTTTGTACTAGTTCATGTGCAATAAGTTTATCATACTGTCG
Source organism: Bacteroidota bacterium (assembly GCA_039026695.1). Classification (GTDB taxonomy): domain Bacteria; phylum Bacteroidota; class Bacteroidia; order Cytophagales; family Cyclobacteriaceae; genus Ekhidna. The sequence continues at coordinate 6,929 of JBCCLV010000006.1, read as the reverse complement.
TTCGCGCTTGCCTCGTACTTCACGAGCGTGGCCCAAACCAGTAGGGCCCAAAAACCTGCACAGGAAGTCGAAATTAGCGTCTATCCCAATCCAGCACAAGAGTACTTGATGGTGCAGATAGATGAAGAAAAGCAGGGTTCGGTTTTTGAACTTAACTCGATGATTGGCAACAAGATTGTGATCACCCCTGAGTCGCTAGGTTCAGGTAAATACAAAATCCCTGTCAAGCAGCTCGCCACTGGTTACTATTTCCTTGTGGTGAAAAATGAAGACCGACAGTTTTCTAAAGCTTATAAATTTCTGAAGCGCTAGTATTTATTGTCTAGCTTCTAATTGGCTGTAATAGCCATTAAACAATTCTTCATACTTGGCAGCTTTCTCTTTATCTCCGGTCGCGCGATAAGCTCTGGCTATTTCATTTAGTACGACGATTTTGCGCTGGAGTTCGTATGGGTTGCTGGCGGAAGAAGCTAGATATACTTCAATCCAGCCGCTAGCCCATTCTGTTACCTTTTCGGCAATATAGTCCGCCAATTCAGCTTCCTCAGGGGTCTTTAGATCGCTTGAACCTCCTGTTTTATAGGAGGCAATCTCCAAGAGCAGGGCAACCTGCTGTGCGCTAAATTCATCAAAAGGGACAGATTCATGTGGCATTACCTCTAGGCACTTTTTCAACACTTCACTGGCACGCTCATAGTCTTCTTCGCTAATCAGATTTTGAGCAAGTGTATTAAATGTGGATCTAGAATTGAGAACAAAGCCCAAGTAGTCTTGTGTATAATAAACCGAAGGGTCGTCGAGGTTAGTCCAGGTAAATTTGTTCATTACATTCTCATACATTACCTCTGTATTGACCGGGTAGCCTCTACCTGTATTACGTGCAGGTACCACTCTATAGGCCAGACCCTCTTGTACCACATAATCCCGAATGTTTATTTTCAACTGGGAAATGGAGGTATTATTTAAATAAATCGGTCGTTCCCAGTTTGAATTTGCTAGCAGATCAAGAAAAGCCAGGTCTTTCTTTTCTAGTGCTCGGCCTTTGATTTGCAATACCATTTGGCTTTCAATATTCTGATGCATGTCTTCGGGGACAACTTCTTTGGCTTTAGCGGTATCTACATTCAAGAACAGCGTCTTGGATGGTACTACGTTGTACTTTGTCCAGTCATTCGGGGAGATCTGTAGACCAGGGTTTTCTTGCTTTATGAAGTTAAGAAAAGCTTTGGCATTGATTGCATTTCCCTTTAGCTCTTCTCGCTCAAAAACAGGCAGGTAGTCATTAAGGCCACCTTGCTGGTAGTGTTTCATGTCTAAACTGTAGGGAAAAGGCTCAGACTCATAAGCCCTTCGGGCAGTCTGCTGAATGTACCAATCTGTGTTATAGTAGCTCAGTACTACTACCCGCACATCTCTCCGGAATCCTTCCACTTCCTGCGCATACCATAAAGGGAAGGTATCGTTATCTCCTCCTGTGAAAATGATCGCATTAGGGGCACAAGAGGATAAATAATTCTTCGCTGCATCTACAGAAAAGTACCGATCCGACCTGTCATGATCATCCCAGGTTTCACCGGCCATCTGTAGTGGGATTAAAATGCACAATACGCTGGCGATTGCCGCGGCGATTTTTTGATTCTTGACCAGATTTTTCAGGATATCAAACAAAGCAAGTACGCCAAAACCAATCCAAATGGTAAAAATGTAAAATGAGCCTGCGTAGATATAGTCCCGTTCACGAGGTTCTATCGGTGGGGTATTCAAATACAATACAATGGCAATTCCTGTCATGAAGAACAGCAAGGCTGTGGCTGCAAACAGCTTTGGATCTTGCTGCGCTTGAAAAACCAGGCCTAAAAGACCGAGTAGCAGTGGAAGACCGAAGTACAGATTTCTTCCTGCATTGGTCTTGAGAACATCTGGCGTGCTATCAGATCCAAAAAGGACCGACTGGGCACCCTGTATATCAGATTCACGTCCCATAAAATTCCAGAGGAAGTACCTCCAATATTGGTGCCCAAGCTGATGTTTGAATAAGTAGTACAGGTTGTCTCCCCAGCTCGGCTTCTCCCCCTCTTTCAGTCCTGTGACCTCACGGTATTTGCTCACGTGGTTGGGAGCTGAGCTATACATACGTGGGAGAATCGTAGAGTGATCAGGGTCGAAGAGCTGCTCAATTTTATAGTCTTTTACCACATACTCGTCTTCACCTCGCATATATACTTTAGCGCCTTTATCGTTTTTTAGCAACTCAGCAGTGTAGTATGGGCCTTTGAAAAGGGGTCTGCTTCCATATTGCTCTCTTTTCAGATAGGAGACGAAGGACATGATGTCCTCTGGATTATTCTCATCAATTGGAGGGTTGTAAGCACTTCTGATTGGGATCATCATATATGATGAGTAGCCAATGATGATAAAGATGAATCCCAAGATTGCGGTGTTGAGGACGTATTTGTTTTTTCTTATGGAATAGATCAAGCCAAAGATCAACGCGCTAATGAATAAAATGCTGAAGAAAATGACTCCAGATCCAAAAGGAAGGCCCATTCCGTTCACAAAAAACACCTCAAACTTCCCGGCTATGGTCGGGAGTCCCGGTATAATTCCTTCTAGAATGATGATCAATGCCACACCGGAAATAAGAAAAGTGTAGACTACTCCGGCTGTTGTTATCTTTTCAAATTTTTTGAAATAGATAATCAGGCCTAAGACAGGGATGGCAACTAAATTTAAGAGGTGAACACCGATGGATAAACCCATCATGTAGGCAATTAAGATGAGCCACCTGGCTTGCTGGTCCTCTGATTTGAGGTCCTCCCACCTCAGTATCGCCCAGAAAACAAATCCGGTAAAAAAAGCAGACATTGCATATACTTCTGCCTCAACAGCAGAGAACCAAAAAGAGTCGGAGAATGTGCATGCCAAAGAACCTGCAAACCCAGCCCCTAAAATGAGGATCATTTGCGTAGGAGAGACATTGCTGCTATCGACCTTTAAAATACGGCGAGAGAGATGCGTAATGATCCAAAATATGAACATTACGAAGAAAGCGCTGCTGACCACACTTAGCATGTTGACCCAGTAAGCTATCTCTAGTAGATCCGATCCTCCCAATAGCGAAAACATGCGACCAGTGAGTAAGAAAAATGGTGCTCCTGGAGGGTGAGGAACTTGAAGCTTTGATGAGCAGGCGATGAATTCACCCGCATCCCAAAAGCTAGCTGTTGGCTCAACGGTGAGTAGATATGTAATGAGCGCAATTACAAAAGCTATCCAGCCTGAAATAATGTTTAATTTTTGGTATCCCATGAGGTTCAGAAGTAGATGGCGAAATTAGTCATTAACCTAGAAAGGCTTTGCGATCTAAAGCCCGCTGTTTATTAGTATTTAACCTATTTAGTTGCAGTAAATGCTGCTCATAGGCCTACGGATAGTACGGTTGTAATGGACAACTTTTAACAATTTTTGGCAGCTAGTAGATGATCATGTAAAACACCAACCAGCAGAGAAAGAGGAAGATATACGATGAAAGCACAATGTAGCTTGCTGCTTTCAACTTCTTTTTGCTGAGGAAATATATGCCAAATACAAGTGCTGACCAGTAGGTCACTTCAAAGATATTTAAGGCTTTGAGCGGATAGTGCCATCTTGCCGAGACTTCCGTGTAGTCCGCTAGATGCATCAAAGAAAGTGGGTAAAATGCTTGATATTGACTATAGCTTGGGTCTGTAGATATAAATAGAAACCAAAAAATCTTCAGCACCTCTGGGACAAAAAACAGGACTTCTGCAAGCATTGTCAATTTCCACAAGTCGCTAAAAAGAATGCGGTATCCAAACATGAAGCAACCAATCCAGAGGGCTGTGGTAGTCCATGACCATTTCCATGCGAGAAATATGGGAACACTCAAATACTGAATCGAATAGAAAATGTCAAAAATCCAAATTTCTCCACGTTCGTTAAGCACCTCGAAAGCTGCAATTTCATCAATGACAAAAATGCGCTTTAGGTATAAGAGCATTATATATATGAAACAAACAAGGATGAATAGTCCAGTTGCGCTAAATGAAAACCACTCTTGGAATTTATTTCTATTCAAAATTGACGCCTTTACCCAAGTAAATTAGATGGTATTTAGACTTGGAATGGAGGATGTTGCTTCCTTTAAATGATGCTGAGATAACATTGGTATGATTTTTCTTACAGAAATTTGATAGATATGGTCTTTGGCAAAACAAATATCACCTTAATACTGCTCTTATGCGCCTTCATAGGCAAGGGACAATGGGTGGAAAAAGAGCTGACCCGTGACACGCTGGAGTATTCTCTTCTGAAAAACCCATTTATTCAAATAGAGTCTACGGAAGCCATCAACGCCATGTACAATTTCCAATTTGAGCGGGCAGATAGCCATTTCAACTGGCTTCAGAAAAATTACCCTTGGCATCCACTTCCTTACTTGCTAAAGGGCTTGAATTACTGGTGGCAAATCGTACCTAATTACAACAATAGGTCTTATGATAAAGCTTTTCTTGCCTATATGGACAGCACTATCATTACGGCAGAAAATATAAAAGCACAGTACAATGAGATTGAAGGAGCTTTTTTTCTTGCTGCAGCTTACGCATTTGAGGGTCGTTTGCACTCGGAGCGAAGAGACTACAGGAAAGCAGCCCTAGCCGGAAGTCGCTCTTTAAAGTACTTGGAGGCATGCAGAGGTCATGAAGATTACAGTCCCGAGCTTCTTTTTGGGGATGCATTGTTTAATTACTACGCGGAGTGGATACGCGAGGAGTATCCGCTGCTAAAACCTTTAATGATGTTTTTCCCCAAAGGAGATAAAAAACAAGGGGTGGAGCAGCTAAAGGAGGTAACCCGAAATGCATTTTACTCCCGTACTGAAGCGCAGTTTTACCTGATCAGAATCTTGTCTTCTGGTCAGGATCGAGACCTAAAGGAAGCACTAAGGGTTGGTAAAATTCTTCATCAAGATTATCCTGATAATCCCTATTTCCATCGTTATTATGCGCGTCTACTGTATCAGTCAGGCAGATACAGGGAGTCGAAGAAGGAGTCTTTGGAAATTCTCCAGAAGCTGGACAGTGGTCAGGCTGGTTATGAAGCCAACAGCGGAAGGTATGCTAGCTTTTTTTTGGGTCACATTAATGAGATTTATAAGGATTATGAAGCTGCCAAAAAATACTATCAAAAAGGACTGGTTTTTGCGGAGGAAGCGGAGGCCACTGACATGGGCTACTATCACTACTCTTTACTTCACCTAGGGATAATAGCTAAGAAGCAAGGAGATGAAAAGCTTGCTAAAGAATATCTAAAGCGTGTGAAGAAAGCTGCCAAACGCAGTAGTCCTACACATGAAAGGGCGAGGAAGGAGTTGAAAGATTTGTAGTTGTCTTATCTCCAGTTGTAGAATTATACAGATTATCTAGAAACATGGCTATTCCGTTTCACGATTACTCCAAGAAAGCAGCAAGCCACTTTTCCCGATTTCCTTCGACGCTGAAATGTGTTTTCACCGTATTGAATCCAGCTTGACCTAGTTGATTTCTGAGTGCTTCATCTTCTATAAGAAGGGAGAGCTTTTCAATCCACTCTTTTAGGCTGCTCGCAAGAAATCCGTTTTCACCATCACAAATAATTTCCTTGTTCACCCCAACGGGCGACATTATCGTAGCTATGCCAAGTGCCATGTATTGAAGGCCCTTCATCCCGCATTTTCCTCGTGTCCAGTCGTTTTCAGGGAGTGGCATAATGCCGATATCAACTTCAGAAAGGTCCTCTACTTCACGGTCCGCGTTCCAAGGAATGCCCCTTATAGACAAGGGCTCGTTGTGGTATTTGGGGTCTCCTATCAATTTAAAGTATACTTGGTTCGCGTACTTTTTTTTGATTTCAGTAAGTGCGGGAATTATGGTTTCAAAGTGCTTGATGGTGGAAAAGCTCCCGGTCCAGCCAATACATACCGTTCCTTTTGAATCAGGTGTTTTAAGATTGTAGCGAGCGAAATCGATGGTGCTTGGAATGATGCGCACATTTGAGTTGAACCTGACTGCATACCGCTTCAGATATTCATTCCCCACGATCACCGTGTCTGCAAGAGCACAAATTGTAGCCGTCTTTTGAGGGTTTTTAAGCCGGTTGAAGATACCTTGATTTGCATTTTTATCCATAAGCCAAATCGCATCATCAAAGTCATAAAGTATTTTGGCTGACCTGCGCTTTAGCCACTTTTCAAAAAAGGTTCCGAAGAAGAAAGCGTCTCTATAGATATAAACAACGTCATACTTTTTTGCATCTAGGACACTTCGAAATCTTCGCCACAGCGCTTTTAAGCCCACGTAAATTTTCGGAAATATTTTTTGGCCGTAAAAGGCTACATCTTCTTTTGATGTAGAAAGTAGCGGTGAAAAGACGCATTCAATTCCATTTTCTTCTAAGAAAGATATGTACTGCTCATGCCTGTACCGCTGCCCTGGAGAGCGGTCTTTTCTGTGAAGTACTAGGAAGAGGGCTTTCATCTATCACAGATTTAAGAAATACTTCTTGTACCATTTTTGAAAAATGTACAAAGACCACAGGATCGAATGAACATCACCAGGATCTTTAGAGAAAAGCTTTTTTTCAAGCTTTTGAATGGTCTTTATATTAAACAGCCCCTGATCAATCATAAAGTCGGATTGAAATAATGTAGCTTCAAGATCGCTGTACAAGTCATTTTTGAGCCAATGTAGAACCGGAACTTCAAACCCTTTTTTCGAGCGGTGGTGGAGTTCCTTAGGTAAGATATTCTCGAATGCATCTTGGAGCACTTTCTTTCTTTGATTCCCGGATATCTTGTGTTCAACAGGGAGGCTTCTAGCAAAGGTTACTAGGTCTTTGTCTAAAAATGGGACCCTGACTTCTAAGCTATT
>JBCCLV010000005.1:0-75971 GCA_039026695.1 Bacteroidota bacterium | reverse complement strand
TGACTTGGTGTAGTAGGTATATTATGATCAGGCTTGCCTTTTTCTTTAGAGCTAATGCTGTTTTTTACTTTAGTATAGAGTTTGTCAAAGTTTTCAATATCAGTTTTAAAACCTTCCTTTTCTGTATTTTCTTTACTTTTATGCCTATGAGCAATGTCCTGAAATAGTTTAGAATCTTGTTTAGTTTCTCGTAGATAACCTTGTACTTTTTCCATTTTTAGTCTTTCAATCAAACCTGCTACTTCTGTCTCAAAAAAATGAACTTGGCGTTCACCTCTTTTTTTCTCGATAGAAGTAGCGTTTTTTTCAAATAATTCGTAAGATCTATAATCCATTCCTGCCAGGGAAAAGTAATATGAACTGATTGTAGGAGTAAAAAGCTTTCTTGCCAAGCGCACATTTATCTGATTACCGCAAGACCATCCCTTGTAAATTTTACTTTGTTTTCCAAGCAAAGTGTATAAATCTGAAAAAAAATGAAATACCTCACTCAGGTCACTGTAATCTTTGTAATACTCGTCTCTAATATGTCCTAGATGAACTACAAACTTATTTTCTTCACCTTCACCCTTGCCCCGACCGAGGGATGCTTTTTTAAGCTCCGTTAATAATCTACCTGCTTTTAATCGATGTATTCTCATTGCTTCTGATGTCCACCTATCTAACATCTTTAGGGTGAGATCAGACTTCCTTCTTTTTTTTGTATATCTCGAAACAATGAATGCAATTAGTAATTGCCCTCCTAAAAGAACGATGTTGCCCTTATTCTGAATCAGTAAACTTTTAAGATTACTCCAAATGTCATAGGTTTCTTCATTACCATCATCCTCAAGACTTGAAAGCTCCTCCTCCTGTTTAAGATCTTTTTCTGATGTAGTTAGCACAATATCGCTCCTGCTCTCTATACAAGAGCTATCATTTTGATCGTGAGCGATATCCCCTTGATCTAACTTTTCCGTGTTGACAAAGAGTATCATAAGAAAAGTAATGAGCATTGGTTGGTTATTTAAACGTTATACTTAAAATTAACACAGAGCATCCAATTTTTTTAGGGCGATAGAACTTAGTAAGCGTGAAGAATCTATTTGACTTGGTGTAGGGACACTCTAAGATTCTAACATCGGGGAAAATCAATTTCTCTGTCCTGAGATGGCGAATGGTGCCGAACAGCCCGTATTTCTAAAATCCATTATTTTGGCTTTACGAACCTTAGTCCTGCCTTTTGCACTTTTTGTCAGTCTTCGTTTTAGCAGTAAGCCTACTTTCTAGCAAGATTTCTACGGAATCAGCACCCTTCAGACTTACTGTAAGTCAAGAAAAGCAGGTACTTGATTCATTTGGTCTACTTAGTTCAAGTGTGAAACTAGATGTGAATCAGGTAATTAATGCGACAGATTTTAAGGGGATAAATAGATCTTATGTCTCTACTGATATCAGTAAAAGATACAATTGGCTGAGATACAAATTGACTAATGCAACCAAAGACTCCATCTTCACTTTTGAATATGGTGCGGTAGATACTGATACTGTCAATTTTTTTGTCGTAAAGCACGGTGAAGTTATCGATCAGGATAGGAGGGGTATCGCCATTTCGAGAAATATATTTGACCCTTTTAGCATCAATCCATCCTATTATTTTGACGTGCACCTCGCACCTGGCGATACTGCTGAGATTCTGATCGAGACTGTACAATACGATGGGATAATTCGCGCACAAAATAGTATTTATCTTCAGAGCCTCCGGTCCTCCGAGAAGACCAGGCTTCAGAAAAAAGGAAGCATCTTAATGGTGTTTTGTGGATTCATTTTGCTTGCAGTATTGCTTTCCATCACGCTCTTGATATTCACGCGCAAAAGCATCTATTTTTTCTACAGTGGATTTGTTGCAGTGATCATTCTGAATTTGCTCTGTATGCGAAACATCTTGAATGTGATTCCATGGGTAGAAACCTATTTGTTTCTGGGTAATAATTACACCGAAATGTTTGGATATATGCAGCTATTCTTCGTCATACACTCTCAAATAGTTTCCTTGCTTTAGATCAAGTTTCAAAGCGGATTTCTCGCATATTGAAGTGGATGGGAAATTTCATCGGAGTGTTTTTCCTGGTGGCGCTTTTCGCCAGAAGCTTGCAATGGTTTTATGAGTTCTCTTTTGTGTTTTCCAAGGTGTTTATGTTGGCAGTCACACTCAGTCTTTATGCCCTGGGTATCCGGCTTCTATTTCGTAAGAAGCTGATGGCTTTCTACTATACATTGGCTTATTCTCCGCTAGTCTTTTTTGTCATTCATTTTATCCTCACCTCGGCACAGCTAACCTCATCAAAGAATCCGCTGGATTGGGAGTATGTAATATTTTTCGAAGTAGCGGTTCTAACGATCGCCATGGGTCACCGGTACTATTTGATCAATAGAGAACGAAACTATTTGCAAAACGCAGTGATTGCGGAGCAAAACAAGGGCCTAAAAGCGGTGTTTGAAGCAACGGAGGAAGAAAGAAAACGGATAGCCAAGGACCTTCACGATGGGGTAGGTCAGCAGCTATCTGCATTGAAGAGAGGATTTGAGGAACTGTCTTCAAAATTGGAAGGTGATGTTCAAAGCGAGACGGTTCAACTTAAGACACTGGTAGATGAAGCTGCCGCTGAGACGAGGAGCATATCACACCAAATGATGCCACGAGCCTTAACTGAGCTGGGATTGGTTCCTGCAATTGAGGATTCGCTAAATAAATCTCTAGGGTACACCTCCATAAAATTTGAATTTGAACATTACAATCTAAAAGAGCGATACGATGAGCGTAAGGAAGTGGCTATATACCGAATTATGCAGGAATTGATCAATAATGTCATCAAACACTCCAAGGCTACTTTTGTGAGCGTTCAGCTATTTGAAAGTAAATCCAATCTTATTCTGATGGTGGAAGATGATGGGCAAGGGCTAAAGCAGCAGAATCGTGAAGGTAGTGGCCTTCTTAATATCAAAAATCGCCTTTCTGTTTTTGAGGGGAAAGTGAATATTGGCAGCAGTGGATCTTCTGGAATGATTGCTACCATCTCAATCCCCCTTTAAAAAATAAAGGCTCCCGAAAAACGGGAGCCTTCTCCTCATGCGAATTCTCAAAGCCAAATTGTCTGAGGAGCTCTTTGGCCTTAAAACATAAACCTAGAAACTAACTCCTGCTCTTACTCCGAGGAAATTCACAACATTTCCACTATTTAGGAATACACCTCCGTGAAATAGCTTCCATCTAGCATTTACCCCTAAGCTGAAGTATCCGGGAGATTCCGTAAATGCGTCACTTTTGAGCACATTAATATTGTAGAACACTTCAGGACCAATGTATATATCGTTGATGTTATGCACATACCTCAATCCTACCGGTATATTTAAAAACCAACGTGGATCCGGTCTTTCCGGGTCATCATTTTGCGCGGGTTTAAAACCTAATGCATCAGCACCAAAGTGAATATTTATCGGGATATTGAATATATCGTAGAGCTGTACAGCATACAGTATTCCTAGATTAGCCATGCCATCAATGCCATCAGGATTGGCAAAATAGAAGTTTCCGTATATCTCTCTTAGTTCATCGTTCATGAACCTAGCTCCTACACCCCATGAGGTACCATCTATATTATCGAATCCATAATTTTGAATGTGCGCATTGAATCCCTTAAAGACGTAGTTGGACTTATCCAGCTTTTCTGCTGAAATTCTGTTTCTCGTTTTCGAACCGGAATTGGTACGATTGCCGAGGTATGTGGTATTGTCATTTGAAACATATAGATCATCGATATTTTTGCCACAATCGGATCCTGCAGGAAGACCCCCTTTGAGTGCCGCCTCTCTAAACATTGCTTTGATGTCGATTTCATCTTTCAGTTCTGCCAATGCTCCCAGATCGGCATTGACACCTGTGACTGATTCATCTCCAGTGATCTCATCTTGCCCTTCTCTTTCCAAGCTTAGTGATGTGATTTTTAATTCTACCCGTCTGTTTTTTTGCCTGCCTCCCTCGGTAGCATTATCGGCTATTGGTTGTGTCTCGCCATAACCCACCGCTGTGATTCTTCTGCTATCTATTCCTTTATCTACCAAGTAGCTTTTCACTGAGCTCACCCTAGCCTGAGAAAGTTGAAGGTTGGTCTCATCAGTTCCTACATTATCAGAATGGCCGCCAAATTCGACTACAATTTCTGATTTGTCCATAATGTCATACAAGCGATCAAGTTCTTGTTTGGACTCCTCCCGCAAGGTTGCCTTACCAAAATCAAAGAAGAGATTTTCAACATTGAAAGTTGCACCAACTTGTATTTCATTTACTTCATGGTCTTGCGTGACTTCCCTTTGCTTTTCCAATTCCAGTAGGTAGGCATATTTTGCTTCCTGAAGCAGTTTTCTTACCGTCTCACTTTCAAGATCGTATTTGGTAGTAAGCTTTAGCAGGTCATCAAAATTCTGCTGCATATCGCCGGTGCGATCTAGTGCCAGATAATTTCCGAAATCCTCTGTGAAACCTTGAAAATTTCCCTCTGATTGCTTTAGGTCATTGAACCGAGTACCTACTATTTCTTTAAAGCTCTTGGCCGGATAGTATTGGGACAAATCAATGAGGTCCAGTTCCGTATCGTAGTACAAATAGCCTTTCATATCCACAATGACATCATACTTTTTGAAAGCTGGAAGTGAAAGCGCATAGCTTCCGTCTTCTGCGCTGCTGACTGCAAGGCCTAGCTCATCTCCACTTTCCTGATCGAAGTACCTAATGATTACAGGTACTCCTTTTGCATCCTCATTTGTGACTATACCTTTCACATTGATCAATGTTTCAGGTCTTAGACGTGGAGGTAAGATGAACTCATACAGATCCTCATTCTCATTGGTGCCAAATTTATTTTGTGCAGCTATGTATCCTCTGGTGCCTGTGGATGGTACAGCCAGATACCGATCACTATTTAGCGTATTAATTCCCTTACCCATGTTTACGGGCTCGGACCAGTTTTCCCAGCTATCGTCTAGTCGCTTGGATACGAAAAGATCTTCTCCACCTACTGAGAAGTGCCCTGAACTTGAGAAATAGAGTGTTTCATCATCTCCGGCAAGAAAAGGAGAGGCTTCAAGTGCTGTGGTATTGATGCCTTTAAGATTGATTGGTGTAGACCAGCCTTCGCTACTTAGTGAAGTAACGTACAAGTCATAGCTGCCCTGTCCACCAGGCCGGTCGCTTACAAATACAATGTACTTACCGCTTGCACTCAAAGAAGCCTGACTTTCCCAGTGCTCGGTATTCACCGTACCTCCAAGATTACATGGAAAAGACCATGTTTCATCTTCTTTGACAGAGTAAAACAAGTCACCATCTCCAAACGATCCTGGGTAGTTGCCGAATAAGATCATCACATCCTGTTCTGAATTTACACCCATTACACCTTCGTGAGACTTGGTGTTGAATACTTCAAAATTTACAGGTGTGGCCCAGGTTCCGTCAGTATTCTGATCTGCGTAGTAAAGATCCCAACCTCCAACGCCACCTTGTCGGTCTTCCCCTGAAAAGTAGAGTCTCTTGCCATCTTTACTGATGACGGGTATTATTTCGGAATTGGTACTATTTACCGATGTGATCGCCCTTAACTCGATATCATCATCATCTCGCCGCAGTAATTCAATAAACTTCCTCGCGTACAATATGTCAGCGTCGCTGTACTCGTCTTTGTACTTTTCCATCGCTGAAGCTGACTTTTCATATTGATCAAGGGCATAATAAGATTTTGCAAGGTTGAAGTACTTCGAAGGGTCGTTGGCAACTTCATCTTCGTAGTACCTTGCGGCATTGTAGTAGTCTTTGTTTTCAAAATAGCTATCGCCACTTTGCGCATAAATTGCCATCCAGCCTAGGGAAAGCAATAGTGTGATTAGGTAATTTCTCATTTGGCTTTAAGATTTACCTCAAAATTTTACTTTCCTGGTTACTGTTTGAATACCGTTTTTTGGGTAGATTTCTACGTATAAGTTGGTATGTCGCTGAATTACAAATTCTCAGTTCTTCTATGAATTCTGAAACGGTATCTGTTTTCATTGTAGATGATCATCAGGTGGTGCTTGACGGTCTTGAGAAAATCATCCTGGAATCTAGTGATTTGCAATTGGTAGGCATGGCCAACGACGGTAAAGAAGCAGTGAGAAAGATTCCGATACTTTTGCCGGATGTGGTATTAATAGATCTTGACATGCCACTATTAAATGGGCTAGATGCATCAAGAAGACTGCTAGAGATGGTACCGTCCTTGAAGATTGTGATCCTGACAATGCATAGTGAGCGAGCGATTGTGGAGAGAATGATGAAAATAGGCGTACATGGTTACTTAGTCAAGAATACTGACAAAGAGGAGCTCGTTTTGTGCATCAGACAGGTAGCGAAAGGAAAGAAGTACTTTCAAGCGGATGCACTGGATGGATTTGTCTCAAGTAGTAAGCTTGCAGTTGGCGCTGGTGAGATCACCAAACTATCCGAGCTTTCAGATAGGGAAGCCCAAATCCTTGCAGAAATAGCCGATGGGCAAACTTCCGCGGAAATTAGCGAGCTGCTAAACATCTCTATCCGTACTGTGGAGACCCACAGAAAGAACATCCACCAAAAACTAGATATCAAGAATGTCGCTGGGCTCGTCCGCTTCGCTATTAAATCGGGGCTGGTGGAATGAACTTTCATTCTGCATGCTTATCGACCTTCTACCAAAAACTACGTATTTATTTCCCGTGATTTACTGATCCTTTAGTCACGATCCTTCTTGTTTTTTGAATGCAACAAATTATTCTAAACATGAAGAAGAAAATACTTGCATTAGTGGTAAGTAGCGTGGTAGGATATGCTAACGCTCAGTTTTCACTTGAAGAGCTAGGAAATAAGCTAGCAACACAAGAAGGCCATGATGAATTGAAGAGCATGAGTTTGATTCAACATGGTTACACATTCACCAAAATACCCCCGAAGTACTATATCGAGAAAAAATATAAATATAAAAGGGTGGGCATCTTGTCTATAATGTTGAACCAGGAAGTGACGCAAGAAGCGAGCATAACTGAAAAAGCATTTCTTACCGGAACTATTAAGAAGACTTTTCAGCTACCGCCAACGGGTCTTAAAACACTTGCTTCAACTATCGCACCGCAAGTGGAGGCTGGTTTAAAATCCGAAGGGCAGAAGTTAGGAATTGAAATTCTCACCCCCGAAGAGTACCTGATCTCCGATGATTTAATAGAGGAATATATGGCCATCACGCTAGAAAAGGGGAAGATGGTTCAAGCAAAGTTCATTGAGTCTTCCATCGGTTACCGATCTTTTCCTAAGCTTGCTTACTCGGCAGTTCCTGGTTTGGGTGGTGTTACTTATGGCAGCTATTATGAGATTGGTTTACTGGCGAAAAAGTGTGGTCTGGATGCGATGATAATGGTCGTAATCAATGGATACCCCACTATTTATAAAGACAACACCAGAAAATTTCTTTTTAGTAGAATGTACTTTCATAACATGATTGTGAATCAAACGCCATTTAAGGAAGGATTTAAGTATGCAAAACTACTGGGAGGGTATGCAGCCCTAAATGGTGGCGGTCAGATTCTACTCGCAGCTGGTGGTGCACCTATCATGGAGTTTAAGGGTGGAAAAACCGAGATTGTGGATGAAGGTTGGAGCTGGTCTGGCCTTTCAATGAGAAATACAAAATCGTACAAACTACCTGATTTAGCTTTGGATGCTGACTATACCAACGATTTAGGACTGGTTTCAGCAAGATTTTCGAGGTTTTATCTAGATCAAGTGCTGGCTTATGTTTCTTATACTAACGAGCGGAATGAACTGGAATAATTATAAAAAAAGCCCCGGTGAATTTGGGGCTTTGGTAATTTTCTATATTGCTTGCTGGAATATATTGTTAAAACCGCTTTCCAAAAGTATAGGCTCCTCCAATGGTAATTATGTAGGTGTCATCAAAAGGACGAGCACTGATCTCTATGCTTTCTGCGCCGCCTCTTTCAAATCTGATCCATCCAACTCGCGCACCAATTTTGGTTGTTGATCTGTTCGGGTCAGGCTCTGGATCAACGTTAAATTCAGTAGCGAGCTTGGTTACCGGAGTTACAATTCCTTCCAGATAGAATTGTGTTTCCTTGTGGATAGTGTAGGTACCATCATTCAACTTCACTTGAATATGTTTTCTGTTCCTTAGGCCCACACCGGCTGTAAAACCGATGTTTCTGGCCCCGGCTACTCCCAAATAGTAAAGACCACCTCGGGCATTTAAATCGGTTTTGACCTGCCCACCCTCGGGATAGAAGTACTTGGTGTATTCGTAACCGCCTGATGTGTAATTATCAGTCACAAACTTGATTGGTTTTGTTTTTTTCTTTCCAGGGATCAATGGGAATAGTACTCCACCTTCTATTTCAGTAATTCTTCCATCATAGATATCATTAGTACCTGCACTGAGAAACTCGACATCTGCTCGTAACCTGGCTACCAGAGGTACAGGTCTTAAGTCGTAGTTTCCAACTAAATGTGCGGATAGTCCTGCTCCTGTTAGGCTACTTAGATAACCACCCGCACCAATAGAAACACTGCCTCTATACCGATCTACATCTGCTGAGATTGTTTCGTAGTTGATATTTTGTGCCTTTAGTGCAAAAGGAATCACAAAAACAATGAAGACGCTTCCTAAAGAACTCAACTTTTTAAAATTAATTCTGATCATGACTTTGAGATTTAGTTTAAGCCAAATCTCAGATCTGGATTATGGTAATTCCATCGTGTTTTCTTGGTAGATTTTTGTGGAAAAGAGGTAGATGGAGGCGCCGCATAGTTCATTGCTACCAGATTTCCGGTACAAAATACCAACAAACCACGAGGCGGCTTGACGTTTCTGAAAATGACATTTGAGAAGAATTTTAAACTCAAAGTCATGAAATCATTTCTAACTATTTTACTAATAGCCATTACAGGCTGGGCTTTCAGCCAACCCACTTTGTCCGCCAAAAAAGTGCCCTATAAAATATCGAAAGTTGGCGCGAAGGACGGTTTTCTCTACTTCTCAGAGCTTTCGCAGAAGCAGGATTTTATTCACACTTTCTACACCTACGAATACAGGAAGAAAAAATCCCAGCCTTTGCAGAAATTGATGGATGTAGTAAGCTACGAAGCAAATACCGGAAAAGTGTCTTTTGAGACCGTCCCTAGTGGTACGGATATCATGGACAAGTACGACTTAACTCCACTCACCGAAGAGGAAGTTGAGGCCTTGAATAAGCT
Organism: Bacteroidota bacterium; assembly: GCA_039026695.1. GTDB lineage: Bacteria > Bacteroidota > Bacteroidia > Cytophagales > Cyclobacteriaceae > Ekhidna. The sequence continues at coordinate 66,667 of JBCCLV010000005.1, read as the reverse complement.
AGGTGCAAAGGCAAATGAACCTCCGGAGGAAGTAGTGGAATTTTCAGGAATCAAACTGTACGCCCGTGAGGGACGGCTTACCGAGGATAATTACGGTAAGCTGACCTATGATAAAACTGGTGAAAAAGTGAGGCTACAGCAGGGGTACGAGGACTTTATCTCACCCACATTCGTCCATCCTATAGACCAGGACTTTTCTTACTTCTATAGCAAAATTGATATGTCTACAGGCTTTTTCAGTCGAATTCTCAATTATGCAATCGTGGCAAAAGGTGCACGCGCATTTATCTTGGGTACCATTCAAGGGAGACTTTTTGCAGGTGTCTATAACACCGAAAGCATGGCCTATGATCAAAGTGGACTCGTCCAGTTGAATTATTCGTTTTTTGAGGTCATCAGCTACGACATAGATGCCTTGAAAAAGCAAGCACAAATACTTTACACCACCAGCCGAGAGGAGCCACGGATCATTTCCATGACCTTGGATTTAAATACTACAGAAGTTTTAAGTGAAAAGGCTCTAACACAACCCCTGAAAGGGATGTCTGGGTTAACCAAAAACAACCTGATAGAGAGCGGTGACGACCGATTTATTGCCAGCTTCGCAGATGTACCCAAAGACAATCCGAATTGGGGACGCAACAAATTGGCATCCTTTGATGTGGTAAAAATATCTGCGCAAAACTCATGGGAGAAAAAATACACATTGGATGACCTGGTAGGGAAATTGGTGAGTGCCCCGGGAGAAAAGAAGAAAGCAAAATTTAATACTAAGGGTACGCAAGGATTTATCAATCAAGTGGTGTACTCAGGTGATCAGGTGATGGTTCAGGGACATTTTATATTGGGAGGCGCTCAAGTAAGCATTGGACGAAAAGAAGTAGGAAGCCAAGGAAAGCGAAAAACTTTCATTGCGCAGATCAACTCCAGCACAGGAGCTTTGAATGCTTTTTACCAATTTGACGATATCGAATTTCCTAAAAGTGCAACAGGCACGGTAAAAGAATATACGAATAGTCCCGCTTCCTTGCAGATTTTGGGCGACAACTCAGCAGTGCTGACCATCAAAAAAATAACACAAGGTGCCGGCGAGTATAAGTACCAAAAAGGCAATTTGGAAATCACCTATCGTATTATAAATGATTATGGTTGGGTGAAAATGCACAAGATTAATCTGGACCAGCAAGTTGTAGGAAAGGGTTTAGTATTAGGTGACAAAAAGACTAAAGTACTTTTAGAGGAAGACCCCATGATGTTAGGCGATGATAGCTTTGCTTTTGTTTCTCAATCTCTTGTAGAGCCCGGATTGAAAAAGAAGTTTTCCATGCATATAGTGGACTAAGAATCAGCATAGAGCCCATTCCGGATTAGGTATGGGCTTTTGCAAAATGTAGGAAGGAAATAAATTTTGATTCGCTTTCGGTCAATCCATTAAAATATCAGTTTACGAATTGCTTAGTTTAGTAGCGAAACCTACTGTACATGTACAAGACGTTTGTTTTATTTTTCCTAGTTCTGGCCTGCTATTCATCTCAGGGCCAAAAGCTGAGAAGTTTTGAGCCCCTGCTCAGAAGTAATGCTGATTCAGCCCTGATCATTTTTTCTTTGATCCTTGATACCGCCAAGACTTTAGAGGTAAGACAAGAGGCTGCTGCACAACGCTTGAAGGCCCAATCCTACAGTGGAAAGGTTTCTCATCAGACGATAAAAGAGGATATTGATTCGCTATTGATCACTGACATACCCTGCTTTTTAAGAATTGATTTGTTGAATTTACGTTCAGTCTGCTTTTTCTACACAGGGAAAGTAGACAGTGCGCTGCTGATGTTGAAAAAAGTAACCAATTATAGACCAGTATGCGATAGCTCTAATTATGCCAAGGCAGTAAGTAACCTAGCCGCCGTATATACTCAACTGAGGCAAATCGATAGTGCAATTAAATTCTATAACTACGCTATCAGGTATGATTTTGCTGTCAAGGATACATTTAAGCTTGCTTCAGACCTTAATAATTTGGGAAGTGCCTACTATTTTATTGGGTCTTACAATGAAGCACTGGCACTACTTGACTCATCCTTGCAATATGCCACCAATGATGCCCTTAAGGGAAGAAATTACCTCACTCGATCGTTGGTTCAACTTGAACGCTACAAACTAGATGAATCAGAGCAGGATGCATTGGAGGCTGAAAGGCTACTTAGGCTGGCAAATTCGCCTACAGACCTAGCTCAGGTTATCATTATCCGTAGCAGGCTGGCTCTTTATGCTAACGATATTCAGGGTTCAAATAAATTCCTAAAAGAAGCAAGAAAAATAGCGGAACGGAATAACGATAGAAAGGCAATACAGCAAATAGAGCACAATGAGGCAGAAATTATGTTGCTGCAAGGAAATCCTTCTCAGGCCTTATCAAAGTTAAAAGAAGCTTACCAATACAATTTGAGTATTGACAGAAATGACTTTGCAGCGAATACGGCCAGACTGCTGAGCTTAACATTTTCGGCACTCAGAAATTATGATTCGGCTAACTACTACTCCCAAAAAAGTGAGGAGCTATCTTATCTCACTGTACAGGAAAGTTATCTCTCTAGCCTAGCAGATCTGAAAACCAAATACCAAACTGCGGAAAAAGAACGCCAACTTGCAGAATCTGAGCTCGAAGTAAAGACCAAGGAAGCCACCATTTCTTCGCAGCAAAACACCTTAATCATGGTAGTAGCAGGTGCGGGTTTTGTGCTACTATTGGGTCTTCTCATTTACAATAGAAAACAAGTAGAGCAGAAACAAAAACTGCAGGAAGAGCGTGAAAGCGGCTACCAGAACGTGATCAATGCCACGGAGGAAGAGCGGAAGCGGATCAGTAAAGACCTGCATGATGGCATTGGGCAGCAGCTATCTGCGATCAAGCTTGCGCTAGGTAATTTCTCCAAAAAAGTATCTGGAGATAGCAAAGCGGAAATCGAAAAGATGACTGAGAGCTTTAGTAAATCGGCAGACGAGGTTCGAAGTATTTCCCATCAAATGATGCCACTTGCATTGATGGAAAATGGACTGGTTCACGCCATAGAGGATTTACTTCAAAGTTCATTTCAGTTCTCCGAGATCAAGCACCAGTTTGAGCACCGACTCAAAAATGAACGCTTTGATGAGAAAATTGAGATCAGTCTTTACAGAATCACCCAGGAGCTAATCAACAATATAATCAAGCATGCAGGTGCCACTGAAGTGTCTGTGCAATTAATTGAAGTGAAAAACAAATTAACGTTATTTGTTGAGGACAATGGAGTTGGATTAGGTCAAAATGTAAAACGGAGTGGTATGGGTTTGCTCAACATTCAGAGCCGGCTGGAAATTGTACAAGGAAAAGTGAATTATGAGCAAGCAGCAGGCAGCGGTACCTCTGCTGTTGTTAGCATTCCGCTTGTTTAACCTTTTACTTTTTAGCTCTAAAACAAATGAAGGTATTTAGAGCATCTACTGTAGATATCAGACTGTAAATAATTGCCTTGAATAGGATAAGTTTGTGGGCACATCTGACTGCCTTTAATGACCAAACTTATCATTGTCGACGACCACAATTTAGTGGCATCCGGAATAGCGCAACTGTTTAGTAATCTTCAGCAATTCGAAGTAATAGGCGTGTTTGATGACGCTCAAGACGCAATGAAGCGCATCAAGATACTAGAACCAGATGTCGTCTTAACTGATCTAGAAATGCCTACGATGAATGGATTGGAGATGATTGAAAGCCTTAAAAAAGATGGTAGCAAAGCCAACTTTATTTTGCTCACCATGCATTTCAATCAGCAGGTAATTCAGCAGGCGATGAAGGTAGGAATTCAAGGCTATTTGCCGAAGAATGCTGATGAGTATGAGTTCATCCAGTGTGTAGAAGCGGTGGCAGTAGGAAGAAATTACTATTCGCAAAAGGCGATGGAATTACTTGCTGCACCCTCGCAGCAGATCGAGATTACAGGTTTGCTCAAGACCCAAGTGCTAACAGATCGGGAAAGGGAAATACTCAAGTTAATTGCTGAAGGAAACGCTACAAAAGAAATCGCTGATCAACTAGTGATAGCGGTCAGGACGGTCGAGACGCACCGTAAATCAATCATGTCCAAACTGGAAGTAAACAATGTAGCTGGAATGGTAAGGATTGCAGTGCAGGAAGGGTTGGTGGATTAACAGATTCTTGTTATGCTGTTTCTACCTATTCTTCTAGGTTAATTGTTTGCCATTACACCTCAAGTGGCACTTCTATTATGAAGTAACCAGTTTGTCCTCTTTGAGAAACTGCATTGAAGCATATGAAAAAAGAAAACTAGATGCCATCGCTTCTATGAAAATAGTCATTCCTGCAGTTAGCGGATTGAGAAATTCCTTTTGCGGATTGTCGGCTACAATAGCGGCAAGAAATACAGGATCAAACCGGATGTAAACCCCAACGAAAACAGAAAATGAAACGGCTGTTACAAGACCGGTAAAAAATCCAGATGCTATTCCTGTAAAGTAGTTGAAGTCTAATTCGAATTCTGCATCTCTGAATTTTTTGACTGCCAGAAATACCCCTCCGAACATGATCAAAGCATTAAGCGATCGTAACTCAGTCACTTCTGCTAGACCTGCAAGCCTCATCATCAAAAAATAAACTATAAGGGCTGCTGTAGTCAAAAGACCATACCCAATTACCAGTTTTTCTTCTTGTTTCATAAAGTTAAAACTGATTCTCCTAGGTTTGGTTTAAATACTATCCTTGAAGGTGTTTAATGGGTATTCAATTTTTGGATGCTCAATTTGATCAATAAAACGCTATTTCCTCATATCCATGGCGCCTTCCACTGCATCTGTGATTTCTTGCATTTTTTTAGTTGAGTAGCGCCCATAGGTGGCATAGACGACCTTCCCATTAGGATCAAGCACGTAGAAGTACGGAACATCATTGCCATCAAAGTTTAGCGCGTCTTTGTATTGATTGATCGTGCCTTTGTAAAAGAGTACGTTTGGCTGCAATCGATCGCTGATGGTCTTCTTCATTTTGTTCATTACTTTTTTGTATGCGGGTCGTTTTGCTCCTGTAAACATGGGTATGAAGTAAGTATTCACATCAAAAGAGAAATCAAAAGGGCCTGGGTTGGGATTTTTGTAGATGAATTGATTGTAGATCGGTTCAAACCACCCTTTAAGATCACCTTCTGCTTTCTTGGAATACGCCAGCCCCACAAGTGAGTGCTTCCCTGAGATATCGGCTGGAAGATTTACCATTTTATTGGTAAGCGACTCTGCTTCCATTGCAGGGAATTGTGTCCCAACTTGCGCATTTGCCGTTCTTCCGACTAGTAATAGGATGAAAAGACTTAAAACTTTCTGAAACTTCATTTGATAGCTTTTTTCTGTACTGTCGATAAAATTAAAGGAAGGCAGGCGATCTCAACTAGGTTTGGCAAGAAACCGATAATCAAAGGACTAATACCTGCCTGGTGAAGGAAAATTCAATATATCTTGCTGTAGGATGAGTCTTTTAGTAATTGTCAGAAACAGCATTTTTGTATTTTTCATAGCAATAGCACTTTCCTGTAGCCAACAGCAGCAGTCGCAGGTAGAAAGTGTTGATTTTTCTGGGATGGTAAAAATTCCTGCAGGAGCGTTTGTCATGGGCGGTAGAAGTGAGCAAGCTTACAGAGATGAATTCCCCAGGCATGAGGTTAAAATCAGCTCCTTCTACATGGACACCCATGAAGTAAGCAATGCTGATTTCAAGAGATTTGCAGACGAGACTGGTTACGTAACTGTGGCAGAGCGCGATATTGACTGGAGTGAAATGAGCAGTCAGCTTCCTCCCGGTACACCTAAGCCACCGGACTCTTTACTTAAGGCTGGATCGTTGGTTTTTCATGCTACCGAATCGGAGGTAAACCTGAATGATTTTTCTCAATGGTGGAGATGGACAATCGGTGCAAACTGGAAAAAACCTGAAGGACCCGGCAGCTCGATTGAGAATCGTTTGAACCATCCAGTGGTGCACATCGCCTGGGAAGATGCGCAAGCGTATGCAAGTTGGGCAGGAAAAAGACTGCCAACGGAAGCGGAGTGGGAGTGGGCTGCTTCTGGCGGAAATCAAGAATTTAAATATCCCTGGGGTAACGAGCCAATTGCCGAGGCGTATCGAAAAGCGAACTTTTGGCAAGGAGTTTTTCCTGTTCAGAATTTAGAGAAGGACGGATACTATACTACGGCACCAGTAGGTTCTTACCCTGCAAATACATTTGGACTGTACGACATGGCGGGTAATGTTTGGGAATGGTGTCAAGACAAATACGATTTTAGCTCTTATGAAAAAGATAAAAAAATGGGCGTCATTACCAATCCTCAGGGGAGTAATGAATATGCTGACCCCAGAGAACCTTTTACGGAAAAGCATGTGATAAGAGGAGGGTCCTTCTTATGCAACGATAGCTACTGCAGTGGCTATAGGGTAGCGAGAAGGATGAGCTCTAGCAAGGATTCAGGTTTTAATCACACGGGATTTAGGTGTGTAAAGGATCTTTGATCGTAAAGCTCAACTCAGCCTTTTCGGCTCTATCATCAACACTTCTTCTTTTTCCACAATCACTTGCCCTGCCGGAGTTCCTTTTACTTTTCTCACAAACTTTTTCGGAGTGAAAATTACTGGAGCCATACTGTCTCCTTTTCTTTTAGAGTAGGCTGCAGCTAAACTTGCGCCAAATTCAATGATGTGTTTGGGATAGTTTTGTCCAGGCTTTTGTCTAATTACCACATGGGAGCCAGGCACGTCTTTTACGTGAAGCCAGAGGTCATTCTTCTTTGCCACCTTTAATGTGAGTTCGTCATTTGCTTTGCTATTCTTTCCTACCAGTACCTGCCAGCCATCTAGTTCAAATAAATGATAGGGTTCGGGCTTTTCTTTCTTTTTTCTTTCTTTTTCAAGCCCTTTTGCTTTGGCAAATTTCTTTAGTTCTTTCCTATCCTGAATGGCATCCAGTTCTAGAATCCTGGCACTTAATTGATCAATAAGCCGGTCTTTTTCCCTGATATTGCTTTTTAGGATATCAATTTCTTTATGGCGATTTTTTGATTTGCGATAGTAGGTTTCAGCATTCTTTTGTGGGCTCAGTTTTGTATTCAGCTTAATCGTGATAGGTGCGTTACTGTAGAAATCAGTGAGTACTACTTTGCTAAGTCCTTGCTGAATCTTGTGCAGGTTAGCCATGATGATATTTGCTATTTCCTCAGGATTTCTGGAGTTCCTCATCTCCGCAAGCCTTGCCTGATTTTTTTCAATGTAATTTTCTGATTTTTTGATGCTCCCTTTCAACTTCTGAATGAAAGTTTCTTTCTCTCGCTCAAAAAATACTTTCCGTACTGTTTCTTGATACAGCCAATTGGTTGCGTAAATCGGGTCATCAGTATGTTGGGATCCGGTCTGTAGTAGGCTAATTTGCGGGCTGCTGCTAGCCAATAATGAGATCGGATTTTTATCTAAAAGAGATAGAACTTCCTGAAATAAGATCCATTGTTCTTTTGGTTTTGCTTCAAAATAGCCCCTATGACTTAGAAAGATTTTTACTTCTTTTCCCAGTGCCGGAAGTAGTGATATGGGATCATAATTGTGGTGTTGAAGCGCCTCTTCAGAAATTTCAATTTGGTTATGCAAGTCTGTAGGTATAAGGGCCAGATCTTGAGCTAAGCGATTACGAAAAATACTAAAAACACGATTTTCTTGGGCAAGAATTAAGTTGCTTTTCCTGCTATGCAGCTTGAAGATCAATTGTTGACCATTGGAAAAATGAAGGCAAAAAGATCTTTCGAAGCGAAAAGTCTCCACTCTTTCTATGCTTTGCTTAAGCAGCGATGGAAAAAGGTCGATGCTGTTTTTGTTTGTTCTGGAAAAGTCTGTAGGGAATTCCAATAAAGAGATCGAAGGGTCCAAGTTGGCGCGAATGATCCATCTCCTATTTTCCCCACCGAAAATCAGTATTAATTCATCCTTATTCTGAGAAAAGCACGCTTCCAGCGATAGGCCTTCCAGCTTGGAGTCGAGCGCTTGCGCAAGCCTTTTAAGGAAAAAATAGTTATGAAACACCGCTAGGTCTCCAATTGTAAACTGTCCCAGGCAAGGTGAATATTCTTGGGTAGGTTTTTACTCACCTCGGCATGAAGGCCCAGCTTATGGCTGATGTGTGTTAGGTATCCCTGCTCTGGTTTCAATTCTTCCATCAGTTCAAGGGCCTCTTCAAGTGTAAAGTGACTCATATGCTCTTTGATCTGAAGTGCATTTAAAACCACAATTTTTGAGCCTTTCACTTTTTCCTTTTCTTCTTCACTAATCTGCTTTGCATCGGTGATGTAGGTAAAGTCCCTTATTCGAAAACCTAAAACGGGTAGCTTATAGTGAAGTACTCTGATAGGTACAATCTGTTCCCCTAGCAAGTCGAAAGGTGCGTTTGCGATGGAATTGATATCCACTTTGGGAACTCCGGGATACTTTTTTTCGGCAAAAATGTAAGAGAACTCTTGTTTGAGCTGGTCTAGTACCGCGGGCTCACCATAGATGGGCATGTCCTTCTCTTGTAAGAAGTTGAAGCTTCTGATATCATCTAGTCCGGCTGTGTGATCCTTGTGTGCATGCGTGAAAAGTACTGCATCTAGCTTACTCACTCGCTCTCTAAGCATTTGCTGCCTAAAATCCGGTCCAGTATCAATAATAAAATTTAGGTCTTTGGTCTGTATCAAGATCGAAGACCTGAGGCGCTTATCATGAAAATCAACAGACCTGCACACCTCACAAGTACAGCCAATTACAGGCACACCTTGCGATGTACCCGTACCTAGAAAAATTACCTTCAAAGTTGAAGTTGATTTTGGGTCAGCTCCGAATAAAATTTCCGGTTTTGATCGCTAAGTTTTGAAGGGTCTATGGAAATTGATCTGAGAATTTCTACCAAGCTATTCACCTTTCCCTCCAGCGCAAAAAACTTATTTACCACCGCTACTTTGCTCTCATTTAAGATGCAATACCCCGATTTAAAATTTCCTTTTTCGTAGCGTAAAATGTAATCGGTCTCAGACATGATGTCTTCGAGCTTATTTAGAAAGTGCTTGGTGTACTTAATGCTCATCAATCGTAGTTTTCACCTTTTCTACCAGTGAATCATAGTTAAGTGGTTTTGGAAGAAAGGCATTGATACCCGCTGCTGAAAACTCAGCTTCCGTGTAGTTGTTTGCGTTACCAGTTATTGCGATGATAGGAATATTTCTATTTTCAACCTCCAATTTTCTGATGGCCTTGGCGCATTCCATGCCATCCATTACAGGCATGTGGATGTCTAGAAGTATAAGATGGAACGCATCTTTTTCCAGGTGGTTGAGCACTTGCTGCCCGTTTTTGACTGAGACAATCTCAAAATTGAGTTGAGATAGGATTTTCTTGGTTAGGTTTTGTATTACGCTGCTATCTTCAGCTACAATAATCTTCTTATTCATTAGGGACTGGTATCTTTCGGTGAAGTGCCTTGAACTCTTTAAAAAGCTCATTCAACCGCACAAGCTCTTCTTTTAGGTGGTCAAAGTTATTTTCTTTTAGTTTTCTTTCAATATAGGCTGCCTGAGTTGCGAGTTTTTCTACGCCAAGTGTCCCTGAGTTGCCTTTCAAAGTGTGTAGTTCACCTTTCATTTTAGCAAAATTTCTGTCCTTATACTGCATGATGGTGTTTCTTACTAGTTGCGTTGCTTCTTCTTCAAAATCAGCAAGTGCAGACGAGATTAATTCTTGTCCGCCATACTTGGCCAGCTGGTCCAGGGTTTCTTGATTAATGACCTGATCTCGTTTTTCCTGTTTTGATGTAGCACCATTTTCCTGAACTTCATGAGAAAGTTGTAACCATTCCTTAATCTTTCGGATCAATGCGTCTGCTTTTATCGGTTTCGACAGGTAATCATCTAGCCCTGCACCTATAAATCGATCTCGGTCCTCTTCCATTGAATAGGCGGTCATGGCAATAATGGGAGGACATTTTTTAAGCCCTAAATCTCGAATCTTTTGGGTTGCCTCAGTTCCGTCCATCTTCGGCATTTGAATATCCATTAGAATGAGATCGAATCGCTGATGCTGCACTTTTTCTATTGCCTGAAATCCATCTACAGCTTCAATGACGCTGCAGCCGGATTTTATCAGGATGTTGCTTGCCACTTTTCTATTTACATCATTATCATCTACCAGTAAAATTCTAGGTTTTTGATTGATAAATTGATCTCTAAGTGCTGTATCAGATTGCGGTTCTTCATGATCGGAATCTACTTTGGTGGATTTGAATGTAAACCAGAAAGTGCTGCCCAGACCCACAGTGGATACCACCCCGATTTCTCCCGCCATCGCGCGCACTAGTTCTTTGGAAATCGCCAAACCAAGGCCAGTCCCTCCAAAATTTTTAGAACTGCTATTGTCTAGTTGATGAAAGCTTTGGAATAGCGCTTCTTTATCTTCCTCTGAAATGCCGATTCCGGAATCCTTTACTGAGACTTTGAATAAGTAAGTATTGCCAATCCGCTCTTGAATACGGATACTCATATTAATGTCTCCCTTCTTGTTATTGAACTTTATCGAGTTTGAAGTAAGGTTGGAGATGATCTGGATCAGGCGGGTTTCATCTGCCAGGATCCACTTAGGGATCTCCGGGTCTACATGATAGAAAAGTGTATGGCCTTTCTGCGAGGCTTGCTGTGTGTACAAACTGTACACTTTTTCCATCGTCTTGAGAAGGTCGATCGGTTCCCTCTTGAGATCCATTTTTCCAGCCTCAATCTTCGATAGATCCAAAATATCGTTCAGGATATTGAGAAGAGTTTGGGATGATTTATTGATGGTCTTAACGAATTCCGTTTGCTCACCATCAAGAGGAGTACTTGCCAAGACATCAATCATTCCGATAATTCCATTCATGGGAGTTCGGATTTCATGACTCATATTGGCCAGGAAGCGCTCCTTTACTTTAAGGGAATGCTCTGCAGTCTCTTTTGCTTTTTTAAGTTGCTCATTGGCTTGGCGAAGTTGTGTAATGTCTCTAGCGACACCTTCAATCTCCATGCCTTGATCATCTTTATGAATCAATCTTATATTGAATAGAAGGGACAACTTGTCTCCTGAGGAACTCTTGATCTTAGCCTCAATATTTCGGATTCTTTTTTCATCTGCTACCCTGGTGAACATCTGCAGGATCTGCCGTTTATCGTCTGCATAATCCATAATGCTTGTGCCAAGGACGTCTTTAGAAGAATAGCCTATCACCTCAAGGACTGAGGGGCTCATCATGGTGATGATACCGTCCATATCGCACCTAAAGTATACATCTTGGAAGGATACGAAGATATTCCTGAACTTCTCTTCGCTCTCAATTAGCGCGCTCTCTGATTCTTTCTTTTCGCTAATATCATTGGCGAGCACAGCAATTTCTTCAATTCTTCCGTCTGGTAAAAAAATCGGATTAATGAAGACTTCCCGCCAGATCATCCTGCCTGCTCGATCTTTTGTTTTTATTTGAAAATTGACAGCATTTCCATCAAATGCTTCATTGTACTTTTCAATCCAGAATTTCACACGCTGCATTGAGAGCTTATCTAGCGAAACTTCTTGAAGGCTCTCACCAATTTTTGGGGCTATATCATAATAGCGCTGAAATGCTTCCTCGTAATTTTCATTGAAAGAGGTAAATCTTAGTTTTTTATCTACCGACCAGATTTCGTGTGTGCTGCTATCAAATATCGCACCCAAGGTCGCAGCCTGGCTTTCAATTGTCTCCTCTTTATCCTGTCGTTCCATCGCGAGGCTAATCTGCCCTGCGATATAGTCTAGTAGCTCAAGGTCTTTGTTATTCAACCCACTTTGGTCTTTGTAGCTACAAACTGACATGATTCCGGTAGCACTTGCTGTATTTATGCGCACTCCCAGCCAAATTTTTGGAACCGGATCGTGAAATTTGATCTTCTGCTGTTCAGCAATTTTCTCAATACCTTCTTGATAGATGATCAAGGACCTGTTACGCTCTATGGCGTAATCCATGAGCACCTGATCTACGTCAAAGATCATTTTATCTTCTGCCATCTTCTCATTGATACAGAATACTTGACGGTAGGCTTTACGCTCTCTTAAATTGATCTGAAAATTTTTAACCTTGAGCATTTGGTTCAGCTGCTTGTATATGTTCTGGTACAGCTGTTCCAGGTCATTTTCAGTTATGGTGATATTGCCAATTTGATAATATAGGCTTTGTGCGCTTTCAGCTCTTATGCGTTCTGTAATGTCGTAAAATACACAGCGGTACTCTATTGGCTCATTGTTCTCAAATACAGCTGTCATCTTTCCTGTTACGTAGACATTCTTTTCGGTCTTGGAAATCAGTACAGTTTCAAATTTTTCAAACCGACTTCCTGCTGTAATCTTGAGAATATTTTGCAGTGCCTCTCGGCGATGGTCTTCGTGGACTAGGTCAAGGAATTTGAGGTTTGAAACCTCATTCTCCTGGTAACCAAGTTTGTTTTTGACAGCTTCATTTGCAAATCGGATCTCTCCGGTACTGCGGAATAAAATGATCAGGTCATTTGAATTGTCAAAAAGGTCTTTGAGGTTCTGATTGGTTTTATCGATCAGTGTATGGTAGTTTTTTTGGGCCGAATCAAGCTGACGTTCAAGTTTAGATATCTTCGCCTTCAGATCTTCAGGTGTCGGTTCTACCAGATTCATGACAATTAAAATTAGGAATTTTCGTGCTGCAAAAAGTAATTAAATCGACATATTTTTTATTGGAAAAAGTCAATTCCCATCAATCCAAAGATGTTTGCTAGATGTGCGATTTTAAAGACGATAGCCACGGCAGTCAGAAACCGCTACTTGTGTCGATTGTTGGTCCCACGGCTGTGGGGAAAACCAGTCTGGGAATTAAGCTTGCCAATCATTACAAAACAGAGATTATTTCTGCTGATTCACGCCAGTTGTATAAAGAAATGACAATTGGGACGGCAAAACCCTCGAAGGATGAACTCGCTCAGGTGAGACATCATTTTGTTGATTCACATTCTATTTTGGATGAATACAGCGCTGGATTTTTTGAACAAAATGCTAAAGTCAAGATCGCGCAGTTAGGGAAGGTACACCCTGTGTTATTTGTTGTAGGCGGGTCTACGCTCTATTTGAAAGCCATTTGGGAAGGATTTGATGAAATACCGAAGGTGTCTAAGTCAGAACGAGAAATTCTTAATAACAGTCTGAAGACAAAGGGTTTGCCTTACTTGCTAGCTGAGTTGAAGGAAAGTGACCCGGAATTCTACCAGCAGGTTGACCATAAAAATGGTCAAAGAATTGTGAGAGCACTGGAAGTGATAAGATCTTCGGGGAAGCCTTTTTCATCTTTTCGAAAAGGAGAGAGGCAGCAGCTTCCTTACAAGAACCTAAAGGTTGGTATTGAACTTGATCGTGAAGCGCTTTATCAGAAAATTAACGGGCGAATGGATGTGATGATAAGAGCAGGTCTTTTTGACGAGGCTAGCGCATTGAAGAAGCATCGTGATCTCAATGCCTTGCAGACGGTAGGCTACAAGGAAATTTTTGAGTATTTAGACGGAAAGTACGATCGTTCAGAAGCCATAAGACTGCTTAAAAGAAATACCAGGAGATATGCAAAACGTCAATTAACCTGGCTGAGGTCATATGACGATATTTTTTGGTACCATCCAGCTTCTTTTGGAAAGATTACTGAATTAATTGATTCCCATCTATCGCAAAAGCAAGGAAGTTAGAATTTGAAAGAGCAGTTTGCATTCATGACGGAACGTAACAACTTGCACCTATTCGTATGGAAGCTAGGAAAATCTTAATCATCACTTACTATTGGCCTCCCAGCGGTGGAGTAGGCGTACAGCGATGGTTAAATTTCGCGCTTCAACTTGAGAGATTGGGATGGGAGCCCATCATTCTCACCCCGGAAAATCCACAGTTTTCCGTTTCTGACGAATCCTTGCGACCACTAGTAGCGCATCTTGCTACGTATAAGATCCCAATCTGGGAGCCATTCCAGCTATTTCACAGGCTCACAGGAAATAGAGAGCGGAAAAATGTGCAGCAGGGATTGGTGATGGAAAAAAAAGATAAGGGGTGGAAAGATCGTATAGCGGTATGGATCCGGGGCAATTTTTTTATTCCCGATCCACGTGTCTTTTGGGTAAAATCAGCCAGTAAGCTTGCAGAAAAGCAGATCAGAGAAGGAGGCATCGAAGTGATGATTACTACAGGTCCACCTCATAGTATGCACCTTGTTGGCAGAAAAGTGAAGAAGAAAACCGGGGTAAAGTGGTTGGCAGACTTCAGGGATCCGTGGAGTAAATGGGATATTTTAGAAAAGCTCAATACTTCGCAATTGGTGCTGAAAGTCCACCGGCACATGGAAGCCTCTGTACTTAAAAGCGCTGATCTCTGTACAACTGTAAGTGATAGATTATCCATTGCCTTAGCGCAGAAAAAGTATAAAGTTGAAGTATTGCATAATGGGGTTTCCATTCCGCAGCGTAATAAGATTGATACCGATGAAACGAAGTTTACCATTGGGTATTTTGGCATGCTGAACGAGTTACGCAATCCATCATTGTTGTGGAAAGTGCTTGATCAGCTTTGTCAGAAAGATGCGAATTTTGCTGAAAAACTACAGGTCCGAATTGGTGGAATTGTGGGAGCATCGATCAAAGAGGAAATTACGAATTATCCTTATTTGAAAGAAAAGTCAACTTTTCTGGGCTACCTCTCGCACAGCGAAGTACAAATTGAATACAACAGATGCGACATGCTTCTTTTGCTGTTGAACAAGTCTTCCAATTCTCCATGGATCTTACCGGTAAAATTTTTCGAATATCTTTCAGCAAAACGTTGGATTCTTTGTCTGGGACCTACTGAAAGCGACCTGGCTGACTTGATACGAGCAAAAAAGGTGGCAACAATACTTCAGTATGAAAGCGAATCTGCACTTTCCGATTTTTTGAATCAAGCAATGCAAAGCAGGCCTGTTCCCGATGCTGAGGACGCGGATGGGCTTATCAGTCGATTTTCGCACAAAGCGCTTGCTGTTAAACTAGATCGACTCCTTAGAGAAATGTTAATTTGATAAGAAAACCGAAGATTGAGTAAGAAAGAAGCAGATTTTATTATTGCAGATGCAGGGGGCAGCGGTACTCAGTGGAAAATTGTGCATGATGATACAGCCAAAAGCTTAGCCACTACCGGGTTCAATCCTTTCACGCACGATATTGAAGCATTTAAAACTGACTCAAAGGAAGTATTATCAGACTATTTGGGAAGTACTATCCCTGTCCATTTTTACGCAGCAGGGATACAAAATGCGAAGCAAAAAAGTGATGTTGCAAAGCAACTTTCAGAATTTTTTCATGACAGCATCTACGTAGAAAATGATTTGCTGGCAGTGGCAAGATCAATGTGCGGACGGAGCACTGGAAATGTTTGCATTCTTGGCACTGGTGCCAATGCTACCTATTATGATGGTGAGACAAATATTGACGTTAGTGCCTCATTAGGTTTTATTTTGGGAGATGAAGGTTCTGGTGCGTATCTGGGTAAAAAGTTGCTTCAGGCCATTTACAGAAAGAGACTTTCTAAAGACATCATTGATGCTTTTCACGATAGATACAGCGAGTCACTAGACAGCATTTTAACTAAGCTACATCGAGGGTCAAAGCCAAACCAATACCTCGCATCTTTCGCGAAATTTTTGAATCAGTTGCAAACAGATCCATCCATTGCTCAGCTTATCAAGGAGGCTTTTATTGATTTTTATGATGCCTTTTTCGGTGATAGGAAGTTGAATTCAAACTCCTTTCATTTTTCCGGTTCAATCGCCTGGAACTTCGCCTCTATTTTGCGCAAAGTTTGGGAAGAAAAAGGTTTGAAGATCGAGCAAATTGTGCAGTCTCCAATGGAAGGCTTAGTGGCATATCATAAGCAGTATGGATAAAAGCCTTACAGAATCAGATTCTCGGTATCGTCATCTGGAGAGCATGTCCGTTGGTGATCTGCTCAATAATATCAACGCCGAGGACCAAAAAGTTGCTATTTCAGTACAAAAAGCTATTCCTGGCGTGGAAGCTTTGGTTTCCGCAATAGTACCTCGAATGAAGGCTGGTGGACGATTGTTCTACTTGGGAGCAGGGACCAGTGGTAGGTTAGGAATTGTAGACGCTTCTGAATGTCCGCCCACTTTTGGCGTTCCTTTTGATCAGGTCATCGGACTGATTGCTGGAGGAGATGGTGCCATCCGAAAGGCGGTGGAGTTTGCCGAGGATGATGATAAGCAAGGCTGGCTGGATATCCTGCCTTACCGACCAACTACAAATGATTGTCTAGTAGGAATTGCGGCCTCTGGCCGAACACCTTATGTAATTGGTGCTGTAGAAGAAGCCAGGAAAAACGGACTTCTGACAGGCTGTATCACTTGCAATGAGAATACTGGACTAGCCCAAGCAGCTGAACTTCCCATCGAAGTGCTTGTGGGACCTGAGTTTATAACCGGCAGTACCCGTATGAAAGCAGGCACCGCACAGAAGCTTGTCCTCAATATGATATCAACTGCTGTAATGATCAAGTTGGGTAGGGTAGAGGACAATAAAATGGTGGACATGCAGCTGTCAAATGATAAACTTTTGGAAAGAGGGGTGAATATGATTCTCGCAAAATCCGACATCTCACCAGAGAAAGCAAAAGGTCTCCTTAAAAGGTATGGCTCGGTAAGGAAGGTTCTGCAAGTGATTTCTCAGGAATGATGCCCGTTTTATCTATTTCAGAATTTTCAAATATGTAACTTGATTTCCTTAGTCGCACTGAAAAAGAACATTCATGAAAAATTATCTTATTACGTCCATTCTCTTACTAGTCTTTTCAATGCAAGCGCAGGCACAAACCAAATTTGTGCTTGAGCCTTCGCAAAGTATGTGTATGACCGGAAAGGGGTCCGGCCAGGATGCTACGATAAATCCTTTTGCAGGTCAGGAGTGTATTGCTGTAATAAAGAATATTGGAAAATTACCATTTAACGTTCGGATTCAGGAAAAGGGAGACATCATAAAAACCATCACCATCAAGCGGAAGGAAACTCAAAAAATAACGTTGTTCAAAAATCAGGTGCTGTACTTTGATTCTAACGACAAGGGGAAAAGCAAAGCAAAGATCACTTACGAGCAGATTTAAGCAGACTGGTAATTCCGATCGTGGTACCTGAGTTGAATGAGCTGAGAAGCCAAGGAACCGTGCAGGTGATGTGTCTGCTGTCTGAGCCATTCTAGCGCTTCCTTGAGTTCTACATTCTGGTAGTAATAATCGCGGCAGAAATGCACAAACTTCATGATTTTGAACGCATCAAACCAATGATAAAAGCGCCGTTCAAAGTTTTCCCTTCCAGATACTTGTGATTTGAGCGCTGTGATTTCTTCTCTCCAGTCGCTTCCTAAAAAGTCAACGACCGACTTTGGTACCATCCACTCGTTGGATTCTGCAAGCCAATCTATGCGACTAAAAAATAACTTTAGGTCTTCGAAAGTATTTGGATGATAAACCTGATATACGTCAGTATCATTAAGTATCTCTTGAACGGCTTTTCCGGTTCCAAAAGGCACTCGATCAGATACTCGATCAGAAGGTCTTAGGGTGGTGGTATTGATCTCTTTGAATCCTCCTAGTGGAATGGTTTTATTCAAAAAGTAAAAGTCTTCACCCGCCTTTCGCGTGTTCATACCGCCTACTTTTTCATAATGCGAGCATCTTACCGTAATGCAGGATCCCAAGGTCTGGTAGGCATGAGGAAAGCCGGTGAATCTTATGGCATCTATGTAATATCGTAGGTATAGTTCATAATTGAGAATGGCATCATGATTTTCCCTATTTAGTTGATGCTCATAAAAAACAACTCCAGCATTCACTTTGTGATCTGCGTACGTCTTTTCAATTTCGATCAGGTAATTTTTTTCGCACCGGGTATCTGCATCGTAGCAGATGATTACTCCATCCCGATCTATCTTTCGAAAGATTCTCACTGCTTCATCCATACCAATCTTTCTTGCTAGCCCCACACCCGCCTTCTTCTGAGGAAGCTTCAGGTAGGATGTTAAGATCTGAAGGTTGGATTGGAATCCGCGGATCCTATTTAGACAAACTTGATTTATTTCGGAGACCTCCTTGGTAGCGGACTTGGCTTCATTGATTACAACAATCACCAGGACCTCTTGCTCAGGTGGTATACATTGATCGAGGGATTGAAGTGCAAGCTGTATTTCCGGTTCTTTAAACGCGGGGATCACAATGATAAGACCTAAGTTTTTAGGAGGATCAAAATCAGGGAAAAGCGATTGTGGCCAGGCATACCGCTGGAGATAAATTGATTCCATCAACCAATAAATAAATTATGGTGATAATCTATCAATCCCCCAGTCGTTTCCATTTTTTGTATATAAGATTCGATCATGGAGTCTATTGGTGCCTCCTTGCCAGAATTCGATTGTAGAAGGGACTACTTCATAGCCACCCCAGTGTGGTGGTACGGGTATTGGGATGTTGCTGTATTTATTTTCTAATTCTCGTAGTTTGTCTTCCAAAACGTTTCGCCCCTCTATGATCGTGCTTTGCTCGCTTACCCAGGCGCCCAGTTGACTACCCCTCGGTCTTGATTGAAAGTACTCTTTTGTCTCCTCAGTAGAAATCTTGCTTGCTATACCGCAAATGATTACCTGCCGCTCCAATTGATACCAAGGAAAGAGCAGGGAAACATGGGCGTTTGCATCAATGTGTAAAGCTTTCCTACTGTTGTAATTACTAAAGAAGATGAAAGCTTTCCGTGCGATTTTTTTGAGAAGAACGGTACGCTGCAATGGACTGCCTGCCTGATCTACAGTTGCCAGCGTCATGGCATTTGGCTCGACAATACCGCTTTTTAGTGCTTCATCAAACCAATTTTCGAACTGACTTATCGGATCCCGATGTACTGATTTTATATCTAAAGTGTCCTTGGTGTATTCTTTTCGGATGGAAGCTATATCTTCCCTCATAAGCTGATTTTTTCAATTATTAAGAGTTGGCTACTAAAGCTTGCTAGTGTAAAGAAGTGGTTTTTTTGATCATTGTTTTAAACATTAAAGCAACTAATTTCAGGAAAAATTGAAATGGGTTTCCCAAAATACTAGATGAAGTTTAGAATTGATCTTACTGTAGAGTCCAAGCCGGAATGGATAGCCGCTGTGATGCAGGATTTTGACGCTTTCCTTAGAGATCACGCCGATTGTGAACGCAAGGCGTCGGGCATGGCACTTAGTCTTGTTGCAAAATATCCTAACAGAGTAGAGATAATCCCCGAGCTTATCGAAACCTCTGTGGAGGAGCTAGAGCACTTCAGGGATGTCTATAACATTATGCAGGATCGCGGAATACAGCTCAATCATTCTATCCCGAAAGATATGTACATCCAAAATCTCATTAAGATTTGCCGAGACGGTCGGGAAGAACGATTCATGGATCGTTTGCTGCTTGCCTCTTTGGTAGAAACCAGAGGTGCTGAGCGCTTTAAACTCGTTTATCAAGCCCTTGAAGAAAATGAAATTAAGAGATTTTACCATCGCTTATGGGCAAGCGAAGCAAAACACGGAGAGATCTTTGTCCGCATGGCGCTTAACTACTTCGATAAAGAACCTGTCTATAAAAGGTTGGAAGAAATGAAAGAATTGGAAGGGGACATACTTGAAGGATTGGAAATAAGGCCAGCGCTCCACTGATGGACTATTTCGGTACTGATAAATCAGCTATGCCGGAGAGGGGAGATCTGCTCATTTCCGAGCCGTATCTGCCCGATCCAAATTTTGAGCGTACAGTGGTGTACTTATGTGAGCATGACGAGAATGGTACTTTTGGTTTTGTACTAAATAAGCCAGCACAGATAGTTCTAAGTGACGTAATTGACGAAGTAAGTAGCGATTATGGATTATTTGTCGGAGGTCCGGTGCAGCAGGATACACTTCACTTCATCCACCGTGAGCACAACCTGATACCCGGAGCTAAGTCGGTTCTGAATGACATTTCATGGGGTGGCGATTATGACATTCTAATGCAGCTACTTAACACGCTGGCAATAAGTAAAACCAATATTCGCTTTTTTTTAGGCTATTCCGGTTGGGGTCCAGATCAGTTGAAGGATGAGATGAAATCTGGCTCCTGGATAGTATTGAAATCAGCTACACAAGATATGATTTTCGAATGGGACAACCAACAGTTATGGAAAGCGTGTCTCAAAACCATGGGCGGCAAGTACCGATTGATGTCCAACTACCCAAAGGACCCACGGATGAATTAAGGTATTTGGTTAGCTTTGTTTGAGCGGATTAATAAGTGTAATGACTCAACCCTTCGGCAGGTAAAACAAGCCTTTTAGGTAAAACTGATGGCCTTGTACAGTCGAAGTTGATTGAGTAAAATAGAAATGTGATCGCATGGAAAATGGAGAGAAATTGCAGTCGATGCCTGGTTCAGTAGACGAGGCTGCACCTGAATCGAGTAAAGCTTTGAATGAAGCTTCATTGGAAAAGAAATCTGCACAGGAGGCCAAAATAGAGGACCAGAATGGAGCCGAGGCGTCTGCACCAAATGCTGATGCGAACGAGGAAAGTGATCCTCAGAGCAAAGTGGTCGCACAGAAAGTGGATGATGTAAAGCCATCACAAACAGAAGCTGACTCAGAGAGTGGTGCAATAAGTACAGCCGAAATGCCAATTTCTAAAGGGACCAAGGAGCCAGCTACCCCTAAAGTGGAAGAAGAAAAAGGCGATGATGCAAGTGAGCATCAAGTTTCCGTTTCAATGGAAACGGTGGCAGATTCTCCAGAAGAAATTGCAGAAGCCGCTAAGAGCGAAGACGATACTCAAGAAGAGGAGCAATTTGATTTTGACCATGCGGGTAAAAAGGAACTGCTCAGCAAACTCAAGGAAGTCAGAAACGAGGAAGATTTTAAGAGGCTTGATAAAATACTTAGAGCGCTAAAACCCAGGTTTGATGAGCTTTTTGAGCTAGAGAAAAATGAAGCGCTGCAAAAGTTTGTTTCGGAAGGAAACGATGCGGCCGCCTTTGCTTACCATAGCGATGAGCAGGATAAAGAGTTCATTGCACTTTTCGGACAGCTCAAGTCGAGAAGAAATAAACACTTCAAAGAGCTTCAGAACCAGCGCGATGAGAACCTTAAGACCAAAGAAAGGCTCCTCGACCAACTTAGGGAAATCGTAGATGGTGAGGAATCAACAGAAAGTATCAACGAGGTAAGGGAAATTCAGTCTGCATGGAAAAAGGTAGGAGCAGTACCAGGTGCACATACTAAAACCCTTTGGGCTAGCTACAATGCATTGCTGGATCGATTTTATGATGCGAGGAGTATCTACTTTGAGCTCAAAGACCTTGACCGCAAAAAGAACATGGAGCAAAAGCTCGAGCTTTGTGAGAAAGCTGAAGCCCTAGCCACTGAAAAAGAACTAAAGACTGCCATTGTCCACCTAAACGATCTTCACGAAGAGTACAAACATATTGGTCCCGTACCAAAAGACGATCAGGAGCCTCTATGGCAAAGATTTAAAGCAGCCTCTGATGCCATTTATCAAAGGCGAAAGGAGGAGTATGAGGAGCTCAAGGAAGAGTTTAAAGAAAATTTGGTAAAGAAAAAGGAGCTCATAAGTGAAGTTGAAGCCTACCTGTCCTTCGGTTCTGATAGGATTACAGAATGGAATGCAAAGACGAAAGAGATCCTGGATATCCAGAAGCGCTGGGAATCAATTGGAGGGGTTCCTCGAGAGCAGGCCAAGGAGGTAAATCGGGCTTTCTGGAATGCTTTTAAGAAATTTTTTGCTCAGAAAGGAAGCTTTTTTAAAACCCTGGAAGGGCAACGAGATGACAATCTGGAAAAGAAACAAGCGCTGATTGAGCGAGCAGATGAGCTTAAGGAAAGCACAGATTGGGAGACAGCAGCACAAAAGTTTAAGCAACTTCAGGCTGAGTGGAAGGAAATAGGCCCTGTGCCGGATAAAGTGAGCAAAGAGACTTACGCTGCGTTCAAGAAAGCATGTGATACATTTTTTGACCGACGTAGAGATCAAAATAAGGAGAAGTTCAAAGAGTATGACGAAAATCTGGATCTCAAGATGCAAATATGCGATCAGCTAGAGGCAGCCGCGGCGAAAGAGGAGATAGATCTGGATGAAGTTTACGAGCTTATTGATAATTATACGGCTATTGGTTTCGTACCTAAGAATGCGATAAAGAAGAGTAGAAAGCGATTTGAAGTTTCAGTGCAAACATTGCTAGATGCTAAAGCACTACAGGAAGAAGAAAGATCTGCACTAGCCAATCACATAGAATTTGGCAGGCTAAGAAATCTGCCGGGGGGAGACCGAAAAATCCAAAGGGCAGAAAATCAAATCAGAAGAAAGATCAGCAATTTGGAAAATGACATCTCTACCTGGAACACCAATATTGAGTTTTTTGCCAACTCTGCTACCGCTGATAAGCTCAAGGCAGATATGCAGAAGCAGATTTCAGCAGCAGAAAATGAATTGAAAGCACTTCGCGTTCAGCTACGGTCCCTGTAAACATTGCTATCACGCCTTTGGAATATTGATTTGCTAAATCAGTGCAGAATACTATTTTTGCGATCCGTTTTAGCCTCCATAGCTCAGTTGTGGTTCGACGTTTCGACCAGAGCAACTGACTTGGAATTGATCTCCTCAAAAGAGAGGAATATTGTTTTAGAAAATTAGCCTCCATAGCTCAGCTGGCCAGAGCAACTGACTTGTAATCAGTAGGTCGTTGGTTCGAATCCGACTGGGGGCTCCTCGTGAAAGAGTAACTTTTGAGTTGCTCTTTTTTTGTTTGAGGGTACTTATAATCAGAAGGTAGTTGGGTGTTTCGTCGCAGCGATCTAATCCATCTAGGGCTTCATCCAAGAAGTAGCAGCATTGATTCAGGTTTTAGAGAGAACGCGTAATTAAAGCTACCTAGTAGGGCTTGCGACTTGCGTTTGCTCATCTAAATGTCTCTAGTGTTTCATTAATCTGATCCCTTTTACTAGCTGATACGTCAGCCTCCTCAGCAAAATTCGGCCATTGCTTTACCGTAGCATTTACCTGCTCGATGATGGATTTACCTTTCTTAATGTTCATTGATTTAGCCACTGCTTCCAGGTCGGCTTTTGAGATATGCATTCTTTTGCCATTTACACTCAGCGCATGCTGTCTTACCCACGTATTGTTCGGGTTATAAGCATAGCAGACATCATAAGCTGGAGTGAGCTCCCAACCTCCGCCTTGCTTCAGTCTAAATCCAAAGTTTTTGGTATGATCGTCGCAGTTTTTAGCCACTACATTAAATACCATACGTCTAAACATCTCTTCCGCTTGAGGATATGGAAGCCGTATTTCCCTCATGGTCTGAAATAGCTGTTCGTAGCTAAAGCTGGTAACCTCGCTAAAATCATAGTGAACCATGGCGCACCAGGTCTGCACATGGTGCTTTACATTGCCTGTTTCTCGATCGTATCGCTTGGTCATAAAATGTGCACGATCATTTTCTATATAGAGCTGGCAAGGTGTCATGTTAATGCCGCAGGCTTTAGCCATCAGGTAATAGGCATACTCTATGCGGCCCCATCCTGAGCTTTCTCCAAATTGTGCATCACTTACTCTATCTAGTTTCATGAGCCAGTGCTCGTATCCTTTAGGTGCATTAGTTTGTCCCGAGCGCACATCTCCTGTTTTTTCATTGTAAGCGATCAATGCTTTAGGTCGTGCCCCACCGGCAGAGGTACCTATCTTTAAAATCTCTCTCACAGCTTGCTCCTCATCCTTACCCAAAGCTGTAGCGAACCTGTCTCTATCCTGCAGCATTTTTCGAGCTATGGATACCAGGCTGTCTACTTCTAATCTGAAGGTACTTTTATCTTGCTTAAACTGTGCTGGTTCAAATTCTAAAGCACCCATCCCCCTCGTTCCAATGAAGCAGAGTTGTTCCACAGGATTCATACTATTGCCAGAACGTCCATTTTGCGCCAGCCATGCGTCTATGAGTCTATTACCATACCTGTCCGGCAGAGCATCTGCCAGCAGACCAGGCAGCCCTTTGAAAGTATCATACTCGCTATCCTGCCGCTTTCTAAGCTCAGGAAAAGAGTACACCCGTTTGCCGCTTGGAAGTGGCATTTTCAAGGGCGATAGCTCCCACCCATTTCTGACAAACGAGGGGTCGTATTCGAAACTGGCAATCTTCTGATTATCATCCCATGCGACCGCACCTACGATTTGTCCCCAAATCTTTATGATCGCCGTGGTTACCATTCACTTTTAGGTTGAGGAGTAGACCGACTAGCGCTTGCCTTTTTTCTTTTTTCTTGCTCCAACTTTGCCAATTCCAGGGGACTGATTTGATTGGAAAGCTGAAAAGCATCCATGACATTGAGTAGGTTTAGTACCCTAAGTACTTGTATCAAGGAAGTAACTGTCCCTGCATCTCCCTTCTCCAAAAGACTGAGTGTAGATCGGCTAATGCCTGCTTCGTTTGCCACCTGATCCTGCGATTTATTTTGATCCAGGCGGTGTTGTTTTATATACTTCCCAATGTTCTTCATCAGGGATTGATCACTCATAGCATACCAATTCATGTCTGGTTTTTCATTCAATGAATTCGTAAAATGGACATAATGAATGAATTTTCACTCATCTTGTAAAGATAAATAAATAAACTGTATGATTTTTCATTCAATAGACAATTAAATTGATATTAATGAATGATTTTTCATTCATAGTAATCAAATATGATGATACTGATTCCGGTATTTTAAAATCGGTAGGGGTTTTCAGAGTATTCCTAATTCGTGCTTGTATTTAACCTTCTCAGCAAACCAGCTTATATCCATAGCCTCGCACGTTTAGGATCTGAACTTCCGGATCCTCAGCTAATTTTTTTCTTAGCTTGGATATGAAAACATCCATACTTCTAGCGTTGAAAAAATCATCATTGCCCCATAGCTTCAGTAGAATTTCTCGGCGATCAGTCAATTCATTGCGCTGCTGAAAAAGAACCAGTAACAACTGTGCCTCGCGGTGAGTCAAAATCTCTTTCTTATTTTTCAGCTGTAGCGATTGCGCATCCGGATCAAAAACATATTGCCCAATCTGTAAAGGACCTTTTTCTTCCTTTAGGAATTTCCTGTTTAATAGTGAATTTATCCTCACAATCAGCTCTTCCATGCTGAATGGCTTTTTCAAATAATCATTGGCTCCATAGCCGAATCCTTCTACCACATCTTCTGTCCTGGACTTTGCAGTAAGGAAAATGATAGGGACATGAGGATCACTTTTTCTAATCTCTTTTACCAGCGTAAAGCCGTCTTTTTTTGGCATCATTACATCCAAGACCAACAACTCAGGTCGCTCTTCCTCGTACGCTTTTTTCGCTTCTTCCCCGTCTTGACAGAAGACCACCTCAAACCCTCGCGTTTCCAGACTTTCTTTGATAATTGTCCCTAGTGCCGCCTCGTCTTCTGCGAGTAAAATCTTACCTTCTTTCATAACTTGATCATGAAGCAAGTAATTCCATCTTTCACAGTGAGTGTGATACTCCCATTATGTTTCTCAATCACTTCTTTGGAATAAAACAATCCGATACCAAAGCCTTTTACATCGTGTTGGTTTCCCTTGGGAATACGGTACAATTTTTCGAAGATTCTGTCTCGATGGACTTTTTCGATCTGGCCTCCATTGTCGATTACTTTCCAGATTACTTTTCCGTTCTGTGAATCCAATATAAGGTCAATCTTGTTTCCTCCGTACTTAATCGCATTGTCAACCAAATTTGAAATGGCATTTTCCAGATGGAAAGGATCTACTTCACTCCATATTTCCTGGTTTGGAAAATTCAGATGAATGGTCTTATCAGCGTTAAGCAGTTTGAAATTTTCGTAAATGCGATTCGTAAGTTCATTAAGGTTTGTGTCTTCCTTGTTGATATCCATGGAGCCAGAGTCGATGGTTGCCGTTTCTAGCAGCTTTTCCACCATGCCATTCAATTTTTTGAGTTGACCATCGGAAATGGCAAGGTACCTTCTTGTTTTTTCTTGGTCATTTGCTTCATTGAATGATGAGATGCCTTCAATTGCAGAAGAGATCGTAGCAATAGGTGTTTTAAATTCATGTGTGATATTGCTGATTAAATCGTTTTTGATTTCCGAAAGCTGCTTTTGTTGTGATATTACTTGGTATAAGTAGATGAGTGCCCCTAATACAGAACCGATGAGTAATAGCGAGATAATCAGGTCAATTAATCCTCTTTTTAAGATCAGTAGTGAGGCGTTCTCAAAGTTGATTGTGATTTGCTCTCGTTTTTTTAGGTAAGTGCTTTTGGCGTTTGTGGAAAGCGCCCAAGCTTTGTCTCGGTCTCCTACGCTTTGCATCTCACCCTTTGCATTGGTATGTGTTAGTTGAAAATCAATGTCCAGCCCTTTTCTCTGCAGCTCTTCCTGAACGTGGGACCATAGCCGCCCAAGTTTTAGCAGGTCTTCAGTAAAGGAGATCATCACCTTTTTCTGTAAGGTTTGAAAACTGGAAACGGGAAGTAGGTCACCAATCAGGCTATCTCCCGGAAGATTTGTAAAAGCCATGTTAATTGCCTTATCTAATGCAGAATCAATCCGCTCTTCCTTTTGGGCAGCAGTGATCTCCTTGTCACCGTTAAAGACACTTATTTCTCTCACACGATTGGCGGTGATCGTATTCGAAAGCCCCAGCATGCTATCTATTTTCTTTTTCTTTAGCAGTGTTGGCAAGCTATCCACCCAGCTCACGGTCATTGAGGTATCCGCACTATTTGACGCAAAAATCAAGACATTATTCTTGGCTTTATCGGCATAGTATTGCTCCATGCCAAGATCTAGCGCTGACTGCACCTCATTCACAAATCTGCGTTTGTTGAGCTCGTAGTTACTCACAGTACGATAGACCTGACTACTGAGAACAAGAATACTAGTCAGGCAAATAAGTCCTAGTATGCGTTTGCTGAAGTGTTTGTTCACAATACAAATATAAATGGCCCTCCAGCCAGTTGCTCTCTTGGTTAACACTCGTTAACGCTGCTTAACTATCCCTTTGCACTCTTCGAAACTCTTTTGCAGAAATCAAAATCCAAAAAGAGTTATGAAAGCAATAATTAGAATGATCTCACTGCAACTAGTCGTATTGGTTATCATGCCAGTCTTATATCCCGCATTTGGTCAAATGAGGGGGGTGGCTCACTATATTTCGGACCGAAACATGGCAAATCTATCTTTCTCCGGAAAGCAAATGGATCCTGCTACTCAGGCACAATTGCAAGCACAATTAAAAAAGCAATTTCAAAAAGAGTACGAACTCACTTTTAATCAGTCTGAGTCCATTTGGAAAGAGCTTGAAGGACTTGAGACAACTTCTGCACCAGCAAGTACAGGAGTCGCTTCTATAAAAGTGACTACAGGAGGGGGCGTGACTTATAAAAACGCGGCTACAAAACAACTGATTGAGAGAAGAGAATCCTTTGGAAAGCTATATCTGATCAAGGATAAATTGCCAGAAAGAAAATGGGTCATGACAGGTAATTCAAAGAAGATTGGAGATTATCAGTGTAGTGAAGCCATTTATGAAAGCATAAGAGAAAAGCGTAAAATTTCATTTTCCAACGAGGATAAAGGGAGCAAAACTGTCATGGATACCACCGAAATCAAAGTTTGGTTTACCACGGAGATTCCCGTACCGCACGGTCCTGATAGACACTGGGGACTGCCAGGTCTTATCCTTGAAATGACAGATGGGAAAGTAACCTATTTGTGCAGTAAGGTGATTTTAAACCCTTCGAAACCTGTAGAAATTAAGGTTCCTAAAAAGGGTAAAGTTGTCTCCAGCGAGGAGTATGCAAGAATCTCAGAAGAGATGGCCGAGAAGATAATCAATAGCTATTCTGGCGGCACAGGAAATACCGTGATTAAGATTGGTAACTAGGGCATAGATACTTTACGATGAGATCAATCAGTCTTTGGCTCCTTTTTTGCCAGGTGTTTATAACAGGCTTAAAAGCCCAGAATAGAATCCTCTTCTTTGGTGAGGTGACCGACACGCTAAACGTGCCGGTCGCTTTCGCCAATGTGATCGCCGTAGATACCTCCTCTCAGGTGATGGCCGCATTTGCAGTATCTGATATTGATGGTCAGTTTAAAATCCGCTTGGAGAAAGAAGGCAGCTATCAGCTAAAAATTACTTACGTGGGGTATCAAGCCTACGAAACGTTGATAACCCCACGAATCAGCAATGAAGTTCCTTACCAGTTTATACTATCATCGCAGACTACCAAACTTGGAGCGGTAGAGGTAGTAGCTGAAATGCCCGTTACTTTTAGAGGAGACACCATCTCCTACAAAGTTGATGCGTTTACCCAAGGAAACGAGAGAAAATTGGAGGATGTACTGGCCGACTTACCGGGTTTTCAAGTGGAGGAAAATGGGGAGATAAAGGTGCAAGGGAAAAAGGTCTCTAACGTGATGATCGACGGGAAAAAGTTTTTTGATGGAGATAGCAAGCTTGCAACCAAAAACATCCCAGCTAGCGTGATAAATCGAGTTCAGGTACTGCAAAATTTCAATGACATCAGTCCCTTGCGGAATGTAAATACGAGCGAGGCACTTGCATTAAATATTGAATTAAAGGAAGATAAAAAGCAAATTGTCTTCGGGGATATCACTGCCGGCGTAGGACCTTCTCAGCGATACTTTGGCCATGCCAATGCCTTCTACTACGACGAAAAGACGAACTTGAATCTGATTGCAGATGGCAACAATGTAGGTGAGTTGGCCTTTACCATGCAAGACTATTTTCGCTTTGCCGGCGGTTTGACTGGTCTTGACAGGAATGGTTCCAATTTTTCAGTAAGTTCCGACCAATTGGGGATACCTTTCGCTGAGCGCAACACTGCACAGGCGCTAGACAATCAGCTAGGCGCGCTCAATTTGAGCCTGACACCTCATCAGGCATTTCAGATATCAGGTTTTGCGATTGGTTCAATAGTTGACAATCGGCTGGGTTCGCTATCTAATAGAACCTATTTACAGGAAAATGAAACATTGGAGGAGACTTTTCAAAACAATACTGAAGTAGACAGCAAATCTGCACTGGGAAAGATAGCACTGCAATACACTCCTTCTTTGAATTTATTTATGAGCTATGAAGCATTCGGGAGAGGTGCGCGAATAAGTAATGCTGCTCAAAATGTTTCTTCATTCAGTATGGTTTCCAATAGTTTGAGTGATCTGGCTCAGCAGACACCCTGGTCGCTGCAGCAGAAGCTAAGCATTTATCGCTCCTTTGGCGATCAGGATGTTATGTCTTTGGCAGTGCGACAGCAGTTTCAGCATCAGGACCCTGCGTATAATCTTGAAGCAACGCTACAGCCTTTTGGGACTTTATTGCCCTGGACTCAAGATGAATCTCCTTTTGCTTTGAGACAAAACCGGGAGATAAGTACAAATCGACTTGAAGCAGTGATGGACTATTACAAGGTGATCAATCGCAATAATCACCTCCAATTTTCCCTTGGTTACAATCAAAGCAGCCAGAACTATACAGCAGGTCTGTTTGAAAAAGATGGCGAGGATGCAATTGCCTTTCAGGGCCAAGGTTTTGAGAATCAAATTGACTTTGATTTCATTGATGGTTTTGGAGCTGTGAGTTTTCGAAACAAATGGAACAAGCTCACCTGGAGTCCTAAACTTAGTGTGCACTACTACACAGTAGATCACAATCAGATTTCTGAATCTGTCGACTTTGAGAAGATCTTAATTTTACCTTCACTAAAGGCAAGATTAGATATACGAAGCAGCCAAAAGCTTAGCTTTTCTTATCAAAGGGAAGCAAATTTCATGGACGTGCAGCGAGTTGCACAAAACATAGTAATCAGTGCCTACAATGCAGCTGCTTTTGGTAATCCGGACTTGATAAATAGTTTAGGAGACACTTACCGGCTTAGCTACAGCAATTTCAGTTCGTTCAATCTATTTAACATTTACGGAGGAATAACCTACCAGCGGAAGGTTGATGATATCCAGTCAGGCATCACATTCTCAGGTGTAGAAAGACTGGGATTACCGATCAATGTTATCCCCGTGAATCAAGACCTAAGCGGCTACTTTAATTTGGAAAAACGCTTCGAACGTTTGCGTTTAGGGCTGGATAGCAGGTGGAATTTTTCCGAGATAAACAATGAGATCGCCGGTTTCGAGAACACAAACACCAACTTTCGACAGAACTACAAAGGCACTTTTTCTGCTAGATTCTGGAATTTACTTGACTTAAAACTCACTCATGAATTGAGCATAAATGAATATACAGGAGGTGAGGTGACAAATACCTTTAAAAACAATGAGACCGGTCTGGATGCTAAGCTGACCTTATTCAAAAACCTTACTGCGACAATTAATTACTCTTATACGCGATATGAAAATGAAGCTACGAGCACGATTGCAGCCTTTGATTTGCTGGATACTAGTTTGACTTATCGAAAGGAGGGAAGTCCTTGGGAATTTGGGGTGCAGGGAATGAATGTCCTGGACACAAGGAGCATACGGCGAGACTCATTTTCTGAAAATCTAATCAATACTTACGCATATTTTATTCAGCAGCGATATGCGCTATTTACGATCATGTACGATCTGTGAAAGGCAGGATGAAGCGTTTTCTGATGGCTTGCAGTTATTTCTATTTTAGCATTAATGATGGACTTTTTCTACTTGAGTTCTTTACTTAGCAAAAAAAGCGGCTTTTTATGCGACAGTCACTTTCTCTAATCGCATTCTTTGTAATTACAATCGGAGTTTCAGCACAAGACTTCCAATACGCAAAAGAGATAGTGAGAGTCCTTGCTTCCGATGAATACTTTGGTAGAGGATATGTGCATGATGGAGATAAAATTGCTGCGGAATTCATTGCGTCAGAGTATGAAAAACTAGGGTTAGAGCGCTTCAAAAAAAGCTATTTTCAGAGGTTTACTACACCTGTAAATACTTTTCCTGATAAAATGGAATTAACCTTGGATGGTAAAAAGCTACTTGCTGGCGTTGATTTTCTTATTGATCCCGGTTCTCCTGGAATAAGCGGAAATTTCGAAACCATCTCGCTATCGATAGAGGATATCTTAGATCGAAGAAAGCTGATTCAAACACTAAATAATTCCGTAAATAAGTTCATTGTTATGCCCCATTACAGTAAGTTCAAATATGATAAAGATGAACAACAGAAAATAGATGAGACCTTTAGATTCTTAAAATACCGTCCTGAAAATCCCTCTCAAGGCTCAATCTTTCTCACAAAAAATAAACTGACTTGGGGTGGCTCCACGGCACAGTACGGTAAACCTTCCTTTGCGGTTCTGGACTCGTTGGACAGACCAATCAAATCAGTGAAGGTCGATGTAAATGCTAAGTTTATACCCAATTACAAAACGCAGAATGTACTTGGATACCTTAAAGGTCAAACCTCTGACAGCACTATATTTTTAGTTGGTCACTATGATCATCTAGGTATGATGGGCCAAGATGCAGTATTTTCCGGTGCGAATGACAATGCCAGTGGTATCGCGATGCTATTGAGTTTAGCTAAATATTTTAAAGAGAATACACCGAAGTATGATATGGTGTTCGTGGCGTTTGGTGGTGAAGAACTGGGATTGTTGGGATCAAGGTATTTTGTGGAAAATCCATTGAGTGATCTTTCTGCAATCAAGTTTCTGCTGAACTTTGATATTTCCGGCACTGGAGATGATGGCATTCAGGTAGTGAATGGCAAAGTATTTAAAGGTGATTTTGATAAGCTGGTAGCGATCAATGAAAGCCAAAAACTCTTGAAGCAAGTGAAGATCAGAGGGGAAGCTTGCAATAGCGATCATTGCTTTTTCTACGGTAAAGATGTTCCCTGCTTCTTTATTTATACGCTTGGAGGAATTCAAGCATACCATGATATCTACGACAGATCAGAGACGCTACCTCTTACTGAATTTGAAGATTACTTCTCACTCATGGTTGCATTTATAAAACAACTTTAGTAATTGCTTCCACTCACCATTAATTTAAATTAAGAGCGGGTAAGCGCTCTGCAAGGCTTATTTTAAGCACTTAGCTGATACATCAAACGAGACCTAAGACGTACTTTGAAAAAACCAAAGATGCCGCGCCGAATGGACTGCTTTAGAAAATCATTATTGGTTTGTTGATTAGACACTGCATACCTCAAGATTGGCCTTTGTATTTCTTTAATTAGTGAAAGCTTAGCCGTTGAAACCTCAAACCAGGACTTCCATTCAGCATCGTAAACCTCCATGTGTGTGCGCCCGTCCCATTGAAAAGAGAGTTGATTATCTCCGTGATTAAGCCGATAGACTGCAGCTAATAGATCGTATGAGCTTTCCAGGAGTACTCTCGCGGAACCAATTTTTTGTTGTAGTTCTATTGTAAAATCATCCTCCAGGCCCATTGGGTTGTGCTGCTGGTGATATGCTTTTAAAATAGCTTTTAGCCACTTATGAAGAAGGTAATCTTTGGAAAATGCCTGTACGGTCTTGAGCAGGTAATTCTTGTCCTGCGAGAAAAACTTATCCTCTACTAGCACGCCGCAAAAATAAAGAAATGCAAATACCTTCAAGCAATCTGAGCATTATTGCTTAAGCGTATTTGTTTGGTTGGATCAGTGGAAAAGTGGTCTTAATCGGTGCGCTAACTGTAAAAGCTCTGCTTTTTCTTTTTGACAAATAGTTGGCGGAATGAGGCGCCAGTGACTGCAGAAAATCCTCCAGAGATCGCTCCAACCAGACCTGATATCAGCACTAAGTATAAAGGCTCTCCAACCAAAAGAATATCTGCGATTTTAGATGAGAAGGCAGATTCGTTTTGTACATCCAGGTTCCATGATTGCCCCAGCCATATCAGCCCCATACCTAGGAAACCGGCGATGAAAGCATTCAGTCCCGACGAGGGTAACATAAAACAAACCAGGAAACTTGCTAGCATACCAAGCCACCAAGTAAAATAAGGAGACAAGAAATAGGTCAATGCGCCTATCAGGATAATGCGTATGATGAGCTTCATTCTTCTGGCTGCAGATTTACAGTATACAAAATCCCTTCGCTTTCTTCGCTAAGGTTACTTTTAAATAACATTTTATGGTAGGTACCATCCGCCCATCCATCTATCATGTGCCCGTAAAGTGGGTTTCCAGGATTTCCTGATTGACTACCAGGATAGATGCCCCAAGCACTAATTTCATCTTCTCCTAATTCCACTACCATTCTCCAGGAAGGTCCGTGACCGTTAGAGGCGGCGTTCACAATGTGACGGTTTCCACCAATTTTAATCTGCTTAAAGCTAAAGGGCATCAAGCCAAGCAAATGTCTCACAGTAGTGTTTTTGTACTCATACCACGCTAGGGAACCTTTAGTCTTTTCCTGGAATTCTTCCAGGTCTTCGATGGTTTGCTTGAATGAAATTCGGAAGAGGTCACCGGTGGTTTCTTCAACATCAGTACGCTGATCATCTACCATTTCAAAATCTGCATTTTTAAGTAGGATCTTTGAAGTATTAAACCAGCTAGGTCTGTAGACCTTCACGTCGCTACTGTCTATTTCGTCCCACAAAAGATTATTTAGATTTTTCCACCACTGCTCATATATACTAGGGCCTTCACGCTCGGGATGATTGAAAAAATCCCACGCTCTCAATTTTTCATAATACTCCCACTCTTTGGCAATAAAAGAAGCTGTATCCAGGCTATCAAGCATGGTGGATAGGATCTCAAAAGCATTGTAGTTGAAATTATCGTGCTGCAAATTCATCATATCCTTCACGGTCACCTGAGACATGATTCTGAGTCTATCATTGACTCTTCTGCCACGGTAGTACTCGTAATTATGGTCATATTGATAGTAAGGGTATAGCGTATCAGCAGCATGTTGATTTGCCGAACTTAAGAAGTTTTGAGGTGGATTGATAACATGGAGGTTGTGAGACTGTGGCATCATTCCGTTCCACTCAAATGCTGTCTTGCTACCATCCATTAAGAATTTTCCCTGCTCATCCCATTTAAGAGGGAATTTACCGTGTATCCAGAGTGCAATGTCACCTGTTGTAGAAGCAAAAGAATAATTCTGCGGAGGACCTGTAAAATCACTAAAAACCTCTACAAACTCAGCGTAGTTTTTTGCAGTTCCAACTGCTATTAGAGTTTTAAGTTCCTTCGAAGGCAAGTGAGCGGTCCATTTCATAGCAAGATTTACAACCTCTGTGGTTTGGTTGCTAAAGTTTCTATCGTAGGTCACTGGTCCATGGTGTGTGTATACAATTGTGTCATAAAATGGATCCTCACCTTTAACTTCAAATTTTTCAACCTCGATGTTGGTTGGTACCCAGTTGCCATTGTATAAATATTCTTTACGCTTAGCATCTTTAAAGTCGATGGTATACCAATCCACCAAGTCTCGCTTTGCATTGGTATTTCCCCAGGCGATTGAATCATTGTAACCGATGGTGATTCCGGGACTTCCGGGAAGTGTGGCACCCATGACATTGATACCAGGTCCATTAAGATGCGCAACGTACCAAATGCTGGGAAGATTGAGGCTTAGGTCGGGTTCGTTGGCAAGGATTACTTTTCCGCTCTTTGTCTTCTTGCCATTGACCACAAAGCTGTTGCTGCCATTGTCAGGATCTGGCGCATCAATCGTAGGGTTTGTGATGTTTAAAGGGAAGTCTACGTTTGGTTTCTCTACTGCAATTGCGTCAAAATTGTATTCAGTGCCACGAGGGATTACAGGATCTAATTTGGACTCCAAAGGCCGCTCAGGATAAAGCATTTCAAAGACATCCCTTCCCCATTTTGTAATGGCATTGGTGTGTTCCAAATCTCTCTCACCACGTGAGAGCATATTGTGCATGTTAGAGATCAGCAAAAAACATTTAAAAGGGGACCATTCCTCGGGAGCATAGTCCAAAATTTTGTACTCCACAGGATAATCAGCATAGGAGAGTGTATTTATAAAGGCATTTACCCCTGCGCTGTATGCCTCAATCATTTTATAAGTTTCGGGCTCTTCTTTTTTGAATGCGTCATGGGATTTTTGAGCACCGTATTTTAATCCAATCCTCCGTTGCGAGCGGTCAAAATTGAGTGCTCGGGAGCCAATAATCTCCGAGACTCTTCCCTCGGCTGCAAGAAGCTGGAATTCCATTTGCCAAAGTCGGTGATAAGCAGTGATGTAACCTTGTGTGAAAAACAGATCCTCATCATTTGAAGCGAAAATGTGTGGGATATAGAGTTCATCAAAGTGTACTTTCACAGGGTCTTGTAAGCCACTTGTGTTCAGTTGTGAAGCCAAGTCGATTGGATCATTTTCAGCGTTTTGCCAGAATCCGTGAAAAGGGCTTAAGAATTTTCCCAAGGGCGGCACAGGTTGACCTGATACCACCAGTCTACTGTTAAAAACGATCCCTATGCTCAGCGAAATGATTAAGAAGAGAACAAAACGGAAAGTTTTCATTAAATATGCTTCGGGCCTCTTGGAAATTGAAAAGGAAAAATTATCAAATATTAGGGGGAATGCCTAGGCAAACAAGTCATACCTCCATTTATCAGTCCTTAGTAAAGCCTTGCTTGGACCGTCTTTTCGCGCTCTTAATATTCGTATTTTTAAGTCCTTTTCTTGCTGTTGTAGGGCTTATGCTGGCACTGCATTTTAAGAAATCTCCCTTCTTTCGTCAGCAGCGTATCGGTCTAAATGAGATTCCATTTGACATTCTCAAGTTCAGAACTTTCGATGTTGAGGATGATCACTCTTCTGTTTCATCCTTTGCTGCATTTCTTCGAAAAACTTCTGTAGACGAAATGCCTCAGTTGATAAATATTATGCTAGGTCAAATGTCGTTTGTAGGGCCCCGACCTTTATTTACGGAGTATTTACAGCATTATAATGCGGAGCAAAGTTCTCGACATGCTGTGCGACCAGGCGTTACAGGATTGGCTCAGATCTCTATGGGAAACTCTGAAGACTGGAATTGCCGTCTGGCATATGATGTGGAATATGTCGACAAAGCGTCACTGAAGTTGGATTTGAAAATACTGTTTTTAACAGCAATAGAGATTTTTTTTTGGCGCAAAAAATCAAGCAAAGATGTATCTATTCAGCGATTTGATGATTTTGCTAGAAGAAACGCTCAGTTGGAAGAAAAGGAGCATTCTATGGAGGAGATAAATACCAGCAAATCTTCATGAACGAGCGCATCTACCTATCTCCTCCAAACGTTCACGAAACTGATTTGGCAGCAGTCAATGAGGCAATGAAAAGTGGGTGGATAGCCCCTGTAGGGCCACAGATTGATTTACTGGAAACGAGACTGGCTGATTTTTTTGATGATAAGAGGGTTCTCTTGCTTAACTCCGGGACTTCTGCGCTACACCTCTCGCTGATTTTGGCTAATGTACAAGAGGGTGATACCGTACTTACTAGCACCTTGACATTTGCTGCTTGCGCCAATGTCATCCTCTACCAAAAAGCAATTCCTGTGTTTGTCGATTGTGAGCAGGACTCTTGGAATGTAGATCCTGACCTACTTGAAGTATACCTCCGTTCTTCCCCTGATTTACCAAAGGCCATTATTGTAACACATCTTTACGGAGTACCGGCCAAAATCGCGGAAATCAAAGCCATAGCTGAATCGTATGATATTCCTCTGATAGAGGATGCTGCAGAGGCGATGGGTTCTCTGTATTTTGAAAAGCAGGTAGGCCAGTTTGGAGATTTTGGTGTGCTATCGTTCAATGGAAATAAAATACTTACCACAGGAGGAGGTGGCGCATTGATATGTAGTAAGAACCACCATCAAAAGGCACTTCATCTTGCTACTCAAGCGAATGCCGGACAATATGAATATCATCATGATGAAGTAGGATATAATTATCGGTTGAGCAACGTACTTGCGGGTCTGGGACTAAGTCAGCTAGACCGGCTCGCTCATTTCATTATACGCAAAAAAGAAATTTTTCAGCTTTATCAGGAGCATTTATCAGATTATTTCGATTTTAAGGCACATATACCTTCCGGTTGTAATCCTAATTTTTGGCTATCTGTAGGACTTCTAAAGTTGGAATCCTATCAAGTGCTTACACTCATTGAATTCATGGAATCACAAAATATCGAATTGCGGAGATTTTGGAAGCCACTTCATTTAAGTCCTGCATATATAAATAGCAAAATGATAAAAGGGCAAGTCAACGATTTTGCCACATCTTTTTTTGAAAGGGGTATATGCCTACCTTCAGGCACTGGATTGACTGTACCGCAGCAAATGAAAGTGATTCAAAAAATCAGGTATTTTTTTGAGCAACATGCAAGTGAATCCTGAGCAGCCGTTTGCTGGAAAAAGCAAGCTGCCTTCTTGCTGTTAATATGCAGATGGCTTTTTGATTACTGCTTTGCGATTGCCACTAAAGAGGCCCTGCGGGATAAAAACTTCTGCTTTCAGCGAAAGAAGTAAAAACGCATCATTGTTACTTGCGTCTCCTCGTTTTGCTCCAGGCTGGATCTGATCGTAAAATTCGGGTGTAATTATTCCTACTTCTTCTTTCCGATCAGAAAGAAATTCCGCTGTAGAGCTTGCGAATTCAGAGCCATATACGGTGGAAACATCATCTATGAAATCAGTAAAAGCAAAATGATACAGTATTTCAGCGCTAAGGTTTACAAACTCATTGATCCTGAACTTTGCACCGAAACCAGCCGGTACTGTGACTGCCCACTTTTTGTAAGTCCGGCCCTCCGTCCTTGCCTCTCGTAACAAAAATCTTTGGTTGCTAAATTGGGCTGCTGGGTTGTAGCGTAAAAAGCCTACACCGGAAATCAAGTATGGATCAAAAATCCATCTCCTGTGGTAATCGCCTCTATACTCTTTGAAGTAAAAAAGCCCATCGAGTCTTACTTGAAAGTTTCTTGATTCAAATGATAAGTTTCTTTGCCTCTCAAAGGAATCAAAAGAAGCATTGGCGTCATCTCCTTGTAAGGTGAGATAGTTTACTTCGATCCGGGCACTGATTCTGCTCAAAAGGCGCGCTTCTACACCTGCAGAAAGTAGAGACAGTCCACTATTAATTTCATTTTTTTGATTCAACTCACCAAAGTAGGTGGCTGATCCTGTACCCAGAGATAGAGAAAAGTAGCGGTCATTAAATCGCCACGAAAGAAAATCCTGTGCTTGGCTTTGCAGACTTATGATAATACAAAGAAGAAGTAGATATCGCATTGGGTTCAAAAATAATTGCAGAAATGCTTCCGGCATTTCACCGGAAACAATTTCTACAAATAATCACCCTAATCGTGCTTTGATGCTGGTTGCAAAAATCTTTGTGGGAGAGAAACCATAGCTGGCTGATTTCTTAAACAAGGTTAGCGGATGCAAGTCCAATGGATTAGAGGGAAATTTCGCATATTACTGTAAGTATTTTACTTAGTTTTCTAAATCTACGTTCAGTCTGTTTACTCACTGCGTAAGGAATTAACAGGATTTGCCTTCGCGGCTCTCTGAGCTTGGGCGGATACGATCAAGGTTGCAAATCCCAAAACCAACAGGCCTACTACAGGAAAAATCCACCACTCAATCGATATTCGGATGGTATATCTATCGAGATATTTGTCCATCAAATACCATCCGGCAGGGGCTGCAAGTACAAAAGATATGATCACCAACTTGGCAAAATCTGATGACATGAGTTTTACGAGATTAGCTACAGTAGCGCCAAGCACCTTTCTTATGCCTATCTCTTTGGTGCGCTGCTCCGCGGTGAAAGCGGCCAATCCAAAAAGTCCCAAACCTGTGATCATGATTGCTAATGCCGAGAAGAGTGTTGCCAGTTTCTGCGTTAGGTAAATTGTATTAAATTTTTGCTGAAAATCGGTATCCATAAATTTGTAGTCAAATGGATAAGCTGGATTGTATTTGTTGAAAATCTTTTCCAGTATTCCCAGTGCTTCCGTCAAGTCTTGTTCTTTCTTAAGCCTAATAGTTACATACCCTCCCCAATTTTGCAGCACCATGAATAGTGGTTTCACCGGTTCATAAATTGAACCCATTAGCACATTGTCCATTACGCCTACGAGCTTTCTCGGTTCTCCCCAAAGTGAAAGATTGGTGCCAATTGGATCCTCTAAATTCATCAGCTCAAGTGCAGCTTTATTCACAATGATGGCATTCGAATCGCTTGCAAAATCAGCTGAAAAATCTCTACCCAGTAGCATTTCTATCCCCATCGTCTCGGCATAGTCATAATCAGAGGTAATGGTAGTGAAAATCACCTTTTGGTTTTCTGGTTTTCCAGGCCAACCGAGGAAGTTATTGGAGTTGATCTGGGTGATTTTACTATTCGACCTTGTCATACTTTCTACCACACCTGACGCCAAAAGTTCCTGTTTTATTACATCGTAGTTTTCACTGATGTCATGTGTATAGTCCATCGATAGCAGGTTTTCTTGGTCGTATCCCAAATCTCTATCCTTCACTAGCTCTATTTGTCGAAAAATGATGATCGTGCTGATGATAAGTATAATGGAGAAGCTGAATTGCAGTACCACCAGGATTTTTCGTGGCAGAGTTCCTCCCTTTCCCATCTTTAGGGTGCCTTTCAGCGTTTTTATAGGATTAAAAGAAGACAGGTAGAACGCAGGATAGCTGCCTGAAACTATGCCAAGTATAATAATGCCACAGACTGAATAGATCCAAAATAGCGGATCTGAATAATTGATGGATAGCTGTTTTTCTACTAAGTCATTGTATGCAGGTAGTAAAGCCTGTGTAAGTATCAATGCGGCTACAAAAGCAATAGTTGTAGTAAAAATAGATTCACTGATGAATTGCGCGATTAAGCGTTTTTTGCTAGAGCCCAAACTTTTGCGAATCCCAACTTCCTTGGCCCGTTTTTCTGATCGGGCAGTGGCGAGATTCATGAAATTGATACAAGCGATGACCAGAATTACTACTGCGATGAAGGTAAATAGCTGCACATAGTCACTGCGTCCCCCGATCTCATTTCCCTGTGCATCCCAGTTGGAGTAAAGACGCCACTTCTTCATCGGGTAAAGGAACAAATGCTTTTCAATGCCGTCTTCTGCGTCTTTCTCCATCATCACCGGAAAGATACTTTGATCTACTGCGGCCTGTCTCGAAGCTTCGTTCAGTTCTACAAAGACTTGGTAGGAATAATTTCCCCAATTAGTCTTGTTTTCTCTGATCCATTTGTTCTGCGATTCACGGTATTTCCAGGTCGCTAGATAATCGAATTGAAAGGTTGAGTTTTTCGGTAGATCCTTGAGTACGGCTGTAACCTGTAGTAGTCCTTCATCCGCTAGCTTCACTTGCTTGCCAATAGGGTCTTCATCACCGAAAAGAATTGTGGCCAGTGATTCTGAAATAACAATTGACAGAGGATCTTTCAATGCCTCTGAATGGGATCCTTTTAGCAACGGAAATTCAAACATCTCCAGAAACTCTTCACTTACGTAGTAGCCATGCTTAATGATCCGGACATCCCCAGCAGCTAGAAGTCTTGGATTACCCCAGCCCACTACTGTGGAGTTCTTTACGTTACTATCCACTGTCTTCATGAACTCATAGGTGGGTAGAGGTACAGATTCCCAATTGTTAACTTTATTGTCATAGTCGCTACTGATCCAAACCTGAAACAGCCGATCATATTTGGGTAGGAACTTGTCGTAGGATACCTCATCTTCTACCCATAGCAGAATTAGTACGCTACAGATGATGCCAATGGTGAGACCGCTTATATTGATGATTGAATAAAGCCCATTCTTTTTTAGGCTCCTCACAGAGAGAGACAGGAAGTTAAAAAGCATGTGTTGGTTGTTAAGTTGAGAATACAAGCTTTGCGCCTGCATTCGAAGAGTATTTACCCTGAAAACTTAGAAAGGTTACATTAGGAATCGTATTTTCACTTGCGCTATTGATCAATATGCTAGTATCTACGCTTGACTGGGCTGTTATTTTCGCCTTCTTTTTCCTCCTGCTAGGAGTGAGCATTTGGGCTGCCAAAAGTGCTCAGAAGAGCAAAGAGGCATTCTTTACCGCAGGCAGGTCCATGCCTTGGTGGCTACTTGGATTCTCTATGGTGGCTACTACCTTTTCTGCAGATACTCCCAATTTGGTTACTGGTTTTGTGCGGGAATCAGGTGTTGCAAAGAAT
The DNA here is from genome assembly GCA_039026695.1 of Bacteroidota bacterium. Taxonomy (GTDB): domain Bacteria; phylum Bacteroidota; class Bacteroidia; order Cytophagales; family Cyclobacteriaceae; genus Ekhidna. The sequence continues at coordinate 25,288 of JBCCLV010000005.1, read as the reverse complement.
TGGGCCTGGTGGTCTTTTTTGATTACTGGGATGATCACTGTCTTCATTTACTCTAAACTCTGGAGGAGGGCCGGCATCCTTACCGATCTTGAATTCTACGAATTTCGATACAGTGGAAAAGCTGCACAGTTTCTTCGGGGCTTCCGTGCCATCTACCTAGGCCTTTTTTTCAATTGTCTTATTATGGGGTCTGTAACCCTGGCAGCAATAAAGATCGCATCTGTTCTTTTTGGAACCACACCTTTGCAAACAGTGGTAATATCCTCAATTATCGTTGTGATCTACTCGATTTTAGGCGGCCTCAAAGGAATCATCTGGACAGATTTTTTTCAATTTGTGATCGCATTGTTTGGAGCAATCTATGCTGCATACATAGCAGTCAGTCAGCCTGAGATAGGGGGAATATCAGGTTTGCTATCGCACAGTGCACTTCAAGAAAAGCTTACAATCGTCCCTGATTTCAATGACCGATCCGTGCTGGTTTCTATGTTTATTATTCCACTGGCTGTACAATGGTGGTCTGTCTGGTATCCTGGTGCAGAGCCAGGCGGGGGCGGTTACATCGCACAGCGTATGCTTGCGGCCAAAAACGAAAAACATGCCGTTGGCGCCACGCTCTTTTTCAATTTCGCGCATTATGCGCTGCGTCCCTGGCCGTGGATCATTGTCGCTTTAGCTTCCTTGATTCTTTTTCCTGATCTTGAGTCCATCAGGGAAAAATTTCCTCAGATAAATGAGCAATACCTAGGGAATGATATTGCTTATCCCGTAATGCTTTCCCTCCTTTCTCCGGGGTGGCTGGGCATAGTTCTCGCCTCATTGATCGCTGCTTATATGTCTACCATCAGCACACACTTAAATTGGGGTTCGTCTTATTTAGTGCATGATCTTTATCATCGTTTCATCAGGCCTGATGCCTCTCAACGAGAGCTTGTAGGTCTGGCGCGCATCTTCACTGTTTTTCTCATGGCTGTTTCGGCAGTGCTTGCGCTTACTGTATTGGAGAATGCAAGTCAAGCCTTCAATATACTTCTCCTTTCCGGTGCTGGTACAGGCGCCATCTATCTCTTGCGTTGGTTTTGGTGGCGCATCAATGCAGTCACTGAGATCGTTGCGATGGTGGTGGCCACCCTAAATGCGCTGGTTTTAGTGCTAATCGTCCCAGATACTGCGGTAGCCAACGAATGGATTGACGGCTTTACATCAAAGTTGCTCCTCACGACAGGTATTACCACTGTAGCATGGTTGATATCAGCTTTTGTAGGGAAAGCGGAGAACCAAAAAACCCTCATTGATTTTGCCACTAGGATCAGGCCCGATGCAGGATGGAAGGAATTTGGAAATCAACCTACAGGATTAGGACGATCCATCCTTTCGGTCTTTATCGGCACTGTGGCCATTTATGCATGCCTTTTTGGTTTAGGCGCTTTTTTGATTGGGAACTACGTAGTAGGTCTGGGACTGCTGGTGGTAGTATTAATATGCTTTGGTTTTTTATTTAGATGGATTGAGCGCTTATAGCACAGGTCGAAGACCAAAAAACTGGATTCCCTTCCAAGATTGACTAACTTCTGGAAAAAAACAACAAATGACCTATACGGAAGGAATGCTTCGCCCCGAAGCGCTCAAAGGAAAAACTATTATTGTGACGGGCGGTGGCACTGGCTTGGGCAAGTCCATGGGATCTTATTTTTCAAGCTTAGGTGCCAATCTGGTGATTACCAGCAGAAAGATGGAGGTGCTAGAAAAGACAGCTGGGGAAATCACTAAAGAAACAGGATTCCCTGTCCATTGCGTCGCTTGTGATGTTAGGCAATATGATCAGGTAGAGCGAGTGATTTCTGAGGCAAAAGAGCAGTTTGGCCAAGTTGATGTGCTCCTCAATAATGCTGCTGGCAATTTTATAAGCCCGACGGAAAGACTGTCCCACCGAGCTTTTGATACGGTGGTCGATATTGTGCTGAAAGGCAGCTACAATTTTACCCTTGCAATGGGTAAAGACTGGATTGAAACAAAAAGACCAGGTAATATTCTTAGCATTGTCACTACCTATGCCTGGACAGGGTCCGGCTATGTGGTGCCATCTGCTTGTGCAAAAAGTGGAGTTTTGGCGATGACCCGCTCACTGGCGGTCGAATGGGCGAAGTATGGAATTCGTAGCAATGCAATAGCGCCTGGCCCTTTTCCTACCGAGGGTGCCTGGGACCGGCTGCTTCCGGGAGATTTGAAAAAGAAATATGACCCTGCCAATAAAGTACCCCTAGGAAGGGTAGGAGATCATCAGGAACTTGCTAATCTGGCAGCCTACTTGGTTTCGGATTTTTCTGCCTATATCAATGGTGAAGTCATTACCATTGATGGAGCAGAGTGGCTGAAGGGGGCTGGTGAGTTCAATATGCTAGATGCCCTACCGCAGGAACTTTGGGATGCAATGGAGATGAGCCGCAAAAAGAAAGAGGGCTCCAAGATGAAGATGATGTGGCTGTACTTTAAGGGGATGCGAAAACTGAAGCTTTAAACGAAGCGATTATGAAAACCTTGTAGCTTCTTAGTTCTGGAATGTGTATCAGTTCTCGAATGTGTAAAGCTGGTATTTGTAGTGCTCCACATCTTCGTACATACCCTTTGCTAATTCCAGTGCTCTGGACTCAAGCTCAATGGCCTTTTTCTTATTTCCTAGTTTAAAATACAGGGAGGCCAGGGTATCAATAATTAAGGGTGCAGGTTCTTTATCCACTGCTGTTTTTGCCCATATGATGGCTTTTTTTAGTTTGGCTGGATCTTCAACGAAGAGATAGAACTTCCAAGCTAAGTCGGCTAGTTCGTAGGGATCTACCACATTGATTACACTCATATACTCTATCGCATAGTCTCCATATTCAGCCCAATTTTCGGTGTATTCAGCCAGATGCAGCTGCATCATAATTTTTAACGTATCAGCACCCTGAAAATCAGCTTGATCAATCGCTTCCATTAGCGACCTCATACCAAAAGTGTGTAACTCCTCTGATTCGTATACTTCCTGGTACTGTGCCATGAATGTATCGTAGATCTTAGTTTGCACAGCAGCTTTCCCGTGCTTAGCCTCAAACACTTTGGGGTTAGAAAGCAGATACTTAAATTCTCTGCTGTACACGTCCCAGTTGTAACTAGCTATGAGATTCCAGGCAAAGTCGGACGCTAGTTCTTCTGTGGGTATTCCTGTCAATATTGACGAGGCAGCCTGTTCTGGATCCAGGCAGCCAGCTTCAATCACTTCTAAATAATTCATGACAAAATCAGTATCGCGATTGTCGTTGTTGAATGTCCGATTGAAAAAGGCAAGGTTCTTTTTTGGGTCGAGCGCTGTTTCACCCATTAGCAAAAATTCGCTGGCGTCCATCGATCCACAGCCCCTATGTAGCACCGATCCATCCGATTGTACAAATAAGTATCCAGGATATATCCCAAGCCGATATTTTTCAGCGAGAAAAACACCAGGATAATTTTCGAGATCAAGTTTTAAATTGACAAAGTGTTGGTTATAAAAGTCTCCAACCTCTTGATCAGTGTAGATGTATACCTCCATGGATTGGCAGGGTTCGCACCATTCTGAATAGGCATGTACAAAAATTGACTTATTATTTGCTTGAGCTTTTTCTAATGCTTGATTCCATCCTAAAGTATCAAAAGAGATTTGCCCTAAACTGTAAAACGGAAGGAGAACTAGCAGTAGTTTAGATTTTTGCATTTTCGAATATCAGCATTTTAAAGGATTTCTTTAAAAGCCCGGTCCAGTCTTCTTTTGCAGTAGACTGGGATGCTGGATCAGGTCATTGGAGCTAAAGTACTCTTAGGTGAAATAAACTCGTTCGCTTTAAGAATTTGCAGTGTTAAGTTTGGACGAAATGAATTACAATGTTCACATTAGTGTGCGATTTTGAACAATTCTTTAAACATGATCAATTTTAAATAATTGATTATCAGTAAGTTAATCTTCATGGCATGGAGTTTATTCCTTTAGTAGCAAAACGGCTGGATTATGATAAAGAATTACTTCAAAACCATTCTGAGACAACTTCAAAAGCACAAACTTTTTTCCTTCATCAATATTTTTGGTTTGGCGCTGGGTATGGCTGCTTGCATGGTGATCGCGCAGTACGTACGCTTTCACACATCTTTTGATGACTATCATCAAAATGCAGACCGAATCTTCAGAATTGAATCTACAGTTTTTAAAGAAGGAGAGGAGGTTGGTCCATCAGTGCAGACCCCAGATCCATTGGCTCCTGCACTTCTTAGCTCCACACCCACTGTTCAAAAGGCTGCCAGGGCATGGCCTTTTACTTATGCCAATAGTTCTCTCGTTTACAACAACTCAGGAAATATTGAAAATTATGAGCTTTCCGAGGTGTACTTCGGGGAAAAGAGTGGTTTTGAAATCTTTGACCTCAAATTTCTGGCAGGTAGTGAAGTTAGCTTTAATGAAAAGTATAAAGCGATTCTTCCCTGGGGTACGGCAAGTAAAATATTTGATGACCCGCAGGAAGCGATCGGGAAAACCTTTACCCTTAGTAACAATACAGGGAAGTCTGATTTCGAGATTATCGGAATTTTGGATGAATTACCTCAAAATTCCCATTTACAGTTTGAGCTATTGTTGTCTTATCCTTCCGCGGAGGATTTTAATGGTTGCTATGACAAGTGGACCTGTGGAAGTTCGGTCTTCAGTTATGTATTGCTCGACGATGTAGAAAGCCAAAAGGCAACCCTGGGCTTCATTGAGGAGGTATATGAAGCGAACACCGCTATTCAAGGGTATACATTTGATTGGTCACTGCGCAAGCTTACCGATATCCACCTCAATTCAGAGGTTGGTGGAGATTTTGGTGCCGGTGTTGATCGCCAGGCGATAACCGCCTTTAGTCTGGTGGCTGTAATTATTTTGATTATAGCCTGGATTAACTATATGAATCTTTCGCTAGTACGCACAGTCGATCGCCTGCAGGAAATGGGTGTAAGGTTATCCATGGGTTCTTCAAAAAAGCAAATAACTGGACTGTTTTTCATGGAGGCGTTAGTGATGAATGTTTTGGCCTTTTTGCTTGCACTTGCTGTTGTGCAGATTGGAGGAAAATTCATTAATACCGTGACCGACCTGCCCGGGAATATGCTCTTGAATCAGCAGGTTGTTCTTTTGTTGGCCGTCTTAATTTTAGTCGGGACGCTGGTGATTGGGTGCTATCCCAGCATTCTTTTTAAGTCGCTGCAGGCGGTAAATATACTGACTGGCCGTGGGGGTCTATCAAGCGGTAGTAAACTAAGGAAGTCTTTGGTCTTTGTACAGTTTATGATCACAACTTTTTTACTGGCTGGGACCTATACTGTCTATAAGCAGATCAGCTTCATGAAAAATGCAGATTTGAAGATTGAAACTGAGAATATTCTTGTACTGGAATCACCACCAGGAATGATTCAATCTGATGATCGCGACGACTTGGTAAAATTTAGAAATTTGGTGGATGCATTAAATAAATATCCTGAAATCACGCAGATTTCGAGTGGCGGTGAAGTTCCAGGCGAGCCAATCACCTGGAGGACGAATATCAGAAAGAAAAATGAAGATAAAAGCAAAGCATTCAATACGCGATTGATCTCAATGGCTAGGGATTATCCCTCCTTTTTTGGCATTGATCTGGTAGCCGGAAGGGAATTAAGAGAGGGAGATAATCCTTGGACAAGAGGGGATGTTGTGATCAATGAAAAGATGGCGGAGATGCTTGGCTTTGATTCTCCTGAAAAGGCAGTCGGTCAAGATCTGGAAGGCTTTTATGCGCCACTTACTGTCCGTGGCGTGCTAGAAAACCACCACCACACCTCACTTCACTCAAATTTTGAACCAATCGCATTCATTATCAGCGGCTGGGTTGAGTTTTACTTTGTAAAAATTCAAATACCAGAGAATACTGAGAACAAGGGCAGGGCGCTTACTGAAACAATTGCCAATATCAGGAAGGAATGGGACGCAATCTTTACTGATTACCCAATAGACTACTTTTTTCTGGAAACTCATTTTGATGAGCAATACCGGGCAGATGAGCGTTTCGGGAAGCTTTTTACCGGCTTTTCATTGCTGGCTATCACCATAGCTTGTTTAGGATTATTTGGACTTACAGCGTTTACCGTACAGCAAAAAACCAAAGAAATTGGGATTAGGAAAGTGCTGGGAGCTTCCTTTGGAAATTTGATGATGCTACTTACCCGCGAATATTTGATTCTGGTAGGAATATCTGCAATCATCACGCTACCTTTAGCATACTACGCCATGCAAAACTGGTTAGAGAACTATAACTTTAGGATAGAGATTGGTTTTTGGTTTGTTGCTTTGCCTTTGGTGCTTATTTTGATTTTGGCACTGATCAGCATAGGTAGTCGCATAGCGAATGCCATATCGAAGAACCCGGTAGAGTCTCTAAGGTATGAATAAGGACTTGTAGGAATCCATTTTGGTGCTCAACACTCAAGAGCGCTACTACTTAGCTTGTAAAAGCCCTGGGCGAAAATGCTCAGGGCTTTTTTCTTACACTTACTCCGGCTTTCATGGTATCCATTTGATGTCGTCAAAGTTTGGTTTTCGCTTCTCGAGAAAGGCGTTTCTTCCTTCTTTTGCTTCCTCTGTCATGTAGGCAAGTCGAGTTGCCTCTCCCGCAAAAACCTGTTGACCTACCATACCATCGTCTGTGAGATTAAAGGCAAATTTTAGCATTTTGATAGAGGTGGGTGACTTTTGAAGTATCTCTTGCGCCCATTGATACGCTTCCTGCTCAAGATTGTCATGCGGAATTACCGCATTGACCATTCCCATTTCGAAGGCTTCCCGCGCCGAATAGTTACGACCCAAGAAGAATATTTCCCGGGCCCGTTTCTGCCCGACCATTTTGGCCAAATAGGCCGAACCATACCCACCGTCAAAACTTGTCACATCAGCATCCGTCTGTTTGAAAATTGCATGCTCCTTACTTGCAAGCGTAAGGTCGCAAACTGTATGTAGGCTATGGCCGCCTCCTACCGCCCAGCCAGGTACCACTGCAATCACCACCTTGGGCATAAATCTGATCAGGCGTTGTACTTCTAAAATATTGAGCCTCGGCATCCCATCGTCATCTACATAGCCTTGGTGGCCCCTTGCATTTTGATCTCCGCCACTACAGAACGCCCAACCCCCATCTTTTGGAGAAGGACCTTCTCCACTCAAAAGTATAACTCCAATATTTACATCTTCTCTCGCGTCTAAAAGCGATTTGTATAGTTCGGCGACCGTCTTGGGACGAAAAGCATTTCGCACTTCAGGTCTATTGAAAGCAATACGAGCTACTTTACCACATTTGTGATATGTGATGTCTGTAAAGTCAGCTACTTTTTTCCAGTTGATTGAGTTGCCCATTCAGGTGTCTTCTAAAATTTTTGTAAACTTCTTGATTAATCGAGGGGTCGGTGAATACTTCCATGACTTTAGCATGTTTGGAAGGAGATGTGAATTCATTCCACTGGTCAGTAATTTCGTTTAAAGACCTAACAGGTAGATAGTCAATTTGATTTTCTTCACACACGTATTTTGCTGTCCTTTGGTGGCTGGTCTCAAAATATTCCGAAAGCTCCGGCAGGTTGGAAGGTCCATCAATCAACCTGAAAATACCTCCACCTTGGTTGTTCATGATGATGATTCTAAGGTTAGGTAGGAGATAATTATGAAAGAAGGCATTACGGTCATAAAGGAAGGCAAGATCTCCGGTTAATAGAAAATTGAGCCTATGTGAAGAAAGTGTATTTCCTACAGCCGTGGAGGTGCATCCGTCAATTCCGCTGGTACCGCGATTGCTTCGCACAGTGACATGCTTTCGTTCAAAAAAAAGATCTGCATACCTGACAGGCATTGAGTTGCTCAGGTGAAGTAAAGCACCTTCTGGAATTAACTCAAGAACGACTTTTGATGCACTTGCCTCGCTAAATGCCGAGTCTTTCATGCAATCTTTCATCACTTGAATCGCAGTTTTTTCATACTTGAGCCAGTTGGTTCGGTAAGAAGGGTCTAACTCTTTAGTATAGTCTTCTGATTGAAGTTGCTTTAGGACTGTGCTGATGGATGCTTGTAACAATTGAGGAGAGGAATTGTAAGTATCTACAGACACCCCTGCCTCGTCAAAATGAAGATGAAATTCTGGGGTGTTTCTTCTGAGAAAATTCTTGAGCTTTTTGGAGAGTACGGATAATCCAGAAGTAATTAACAAATCAGGGACAAGTTCTTGCTGCTTGTCAATAAAGGAATCCACCGCATTAATGCCGCTTTCGAGGTTGTTTAGCGGGGACTTAATTATGGGGACTAATCCAGAAACTTCTTTGATTACATTGTTCAGCTCCGGATCAGGTTCCTGCTGGCCCACCAAAACCAATAACTTCTTGACTTTTGGTAGTTGAAATTCCTGTTGTACCTCTGTTTTTGGCACAATATTTTGATCACTCGTTTCAAATTCAAATGAAGCATCTTGAGGAGGATAGATAGGCTCACGAAAGGGGATATTGATATGCACAGGTCCACCAGGAAGTTCCAGCGCTGTGCTTATCGCATCTTTTATATGCTCCCTGTACTTGACAGCATCAAGACCCGACGCTACTACGGGTAGGTTTTTAGACAACTTTACGTGATTTTTTAGCGCTTCAAATTGCCTGATTGTTTGACCGTCTCTTTGGTCTATGAGCTCAGGCGGTCGGTCAGCAGACAGGACGATCAAAGGTATTTGCCTGTAATAAGCTTCGGCAACTGCAGGTCCGTAGTTCAGCAAGGCAGTTCCAGAAGTGCAGCATAGTACTACGGGCTCTTTTACTTCTTGAGCAATTCCTAAAGCCACAAATCCCGCAGCCCTTTCATCTGGAATTACCCACTTTTTGATCTTGTGATTGCGCGCAAATGAAATCGTTAAAGGAGCATTCCTAGAGCCAGGGGACAGAACGGCATGGCGTACCCCTAGCTGAAAACAGATTTCCGAAGTGTTGAATACAGCAGAATGTATCACCGGTCAGAAGGGACCAGTTGGCGTAATACATCCATTTTCATCTCCGTTTCTTCGTATTCTTTTTCAGGGATGGAATCCTCTGTGATACCTGCACCTGCATAAAACCGGATCCTGTCTCCCAAAATTTTAGCGCACCGCAGATTTACAAAAAGATCGGTAGACTGCTCATAGTTTACCGGACCTAAAAAACCGCTGTAGAACTCACGTTGATAGCCCTCGTCGGCTTGAATCCATGGCTTTGCCTCCGATATCGGCATACCGCAAACCGCAGATGTGGGATGTAGAAGTGTTGCCATTTGACTAGAAAGTCCTTCGAAAGCTTCTTCTTTATATCTGACTTCAAAAGTGGTTTTAAGGTGAGCGAGTTTGCCAGCTCTTACCGTCTTTGGCCCATGTTCATGAAATTCTCTTAGCCTAAGTTTTTTAAAGCAGTTGATTATGTACCGGCTTACGAAAGCCTGCTCCTCGATTTCCTTTTGTGTCCAGGAAATGTTATTGAGTGCCTCGCCTTCTTTCAATTTTTTAGTTCCTGCAAGGGATACAGTTTTGAATACCCCTTCCCGGTCGGAGATCAGCAACTCCGGGCTGGCACCGATCCAAACACCGCGACCAGGAATTGAGCTAAGGGAGCAAAAAGCATCAGGATACTGAGTACAGAGTTTTTGGAAATACTCCCAAATCGAAAAACCCTTTGGTAGGGCTTCCTCCGAGTATCTTGACAAGACAACTTTTTCTAAAATACCTTTTTCGATTTGTCTTTTTGCTTCTGCTACTTTGTGGATATAAGCTTCTGCTAATCCAGCTGAAAAATCATTTTTTGATCTTTTTGCTTCTTTTTCTTGAAGGTCATTTTTAGCAGGTAGTTCAGACCCTCCTAAAACTTTGGCAAATTGGTCAACCTCGCCATCCGATACTGTGGGATTGATAGTCAATACGTTCCCTTTGAATACCAAGTCGGCTTTGATGTAATAAGGACCAGTTGGGTGATTACTCTCGTAAGAATTGATTACAAACCCAGAAAATAATTCCTCAAGCGCGGGCTTGACGATTTTTTTTGGTGGATTCAATGAGACAATCATTTGAATCTCAGGCACGTCGGGCATTTTCCAGGCGGCAAATGCATAGCCTGCACTTATTAAATGACTGACAAGTTCCTTTTGTGCAGGGATATTTAATGTTTGTAAGTACTCCTTCATCCTTTCCTATCCAGGATTGCCATGGTGATCCGACTGATGGCAACTAACTGGTTCTCTTCGTTTCTAATTTCTATACTCCACACATGTGTACTTTTCCCTAAGTGAATGGGTGATGCTTTTCCTTGCACCAATCCAGACTTTGCAGATTTGATGTGATTCGTATTGATTTCCAATCCCACCGAATATTGCTTTGTAAGATCTAAACAACATGTTGCCCCTACACTTCCCAACGTTTCTGCAAGTGCTACTGAAGCTCCTCCATGTAACAAGCCCAATGGTTGCTTGGTTCGCTCATCTACTGGCATGGTGGCTACTAAGTAATCAGGTCCTATCTCTGTGAATCGGATGCCTAGGTGCTCCACCATACAACCCTCACCTAGATTATTCAGTGCGTCTATTTGGAGGTCTTCTGGGAAAATACTTTTTTGCACCATTTTCCGGCAAACCAACGCAAAGCGCTTTTGAAAAACAAAACAATTTATGTCCTTAGACATGGTGAGACAGACCTCAACAAAAAGGGGATGGTACAAGGACGCGGAGTAGATGCACCGCTAAATGAAACTGGAAGGCAACAAGCGCTTCGAGTGTATACTCGTCTCAATTCAGTGCCTTTCGATATGGTCTACACATCTGCGTTGCAACGATCTCAGCAAACCGTCGATCCTTTCGTTAAAGCTAGTATTCCACATTTTATCCATGATGGCTTTGATGAGATCAGCTGGGGTGATCAAGAAGGAGTAATGGCCAATCCTGAGGCGAAAAACCTTTATGCGAAAACCATTGATGGATGGAGAAGAGGTGAATTAAACCTAAATGTGGGGGGAGGTGAAAGCCCTTTGCAGGTGATGGAAAGACAGCAACATGCCATGGAAGAAGTGCTAGAAAAAGATGGCGCTAATATGCTGATATGCATGCACGGTCGGGCGATACGAATACTGCTATGCTGGTTATTAGGTTATCCGTTGAACTACATGGATGGATTTCCACATCGCAATTGTGCCTACTACAAGTTGATTCTCAGAGGGGATGCTTTCTTTATGGACCAGTTCAATGAGACTGCTCATTTGGATGACTAAGTACGCTTGTCCCTGATCTTAAATCGGTTTTGAACCTCGAAATCTTGCGATTTCTGTTAGCTTTCAAGCAAAGTAGGATTGAGTTTGGCCAAAAGTAAGATTGCTGTAGAAGTAGGAAAGCGTGTTATATCGCTTTCAAACTTGGAAAAGGTGCTTTATCCAGCTGATTTTATTGTAAAGGCTGAGGTGATTGAGTATTACCATAAACTTGCGCCCACCATTCTCAATCACATCAGAGGCAGAGCATTATCCCTGGTTCGTTACCCAGACGGAATAAATGGAGAACAATTTTTTCAGAAGCATCGCCCTGACTGGACCCCTGATTGGATAGACTACAAGCGACTGGGGAAGGAAAGAAAGAAAGAATACATTGTTGCGAGAGAAGAAGCGACCCTGGTTTGGCTGGCAAACCTCGCCTGTCTGGAGGTGCATCAGATACACTCTTTTTCTGAGCTAAGTGATAAGCCTGATTACATCGTATATGATTTGGATCCACCTGAGGATCAAGAATTTCCGCTTTCTCAACTTAAAAGTTTGGCTCTTGCTTTAAAAGAGCATTTGGAAAGGTATAATTATCATCCATTTGTCAAAACCACGGGAGGAAAAGGGCTTCATATCGTAACTCCGATAGCGACCAGTTATGATTTTGACACGTGTTTTGGCGCAGCTAAGGAAATCGCCGGTGAGTTTGTTAAAAAGCAACCCCAGGCTACACTTCACATAAAGAAAGATGCAAGGAAGGGGAGGGTTTTGATCGACATCTATCGGAATAGACCCTCACAGACCATCGTGAGTCCTTATAGTTTACGAGGAAGAGACGGTGCTACTGTATCTACCCCGATATATTGGGAAGAGCTTGAGGAGCTAAAATCTTTATCACAATGGGACCTTAAGCGGACACTTGAAAAAGTAACTTCGGATGGTGATGCCTGGGAACAAATAAGAGCTTGGGCAGTACCGTTGCATACTGATAAAAAGACAAAAATTACTGTCGATCCTGGTTCAAATGCCAAATACAAGACACCTGAACTGCTGACTGAATATGAAAAGAAGCGTGACTTTCACAAAACACCTGAGCCAGTTCACGCAAACGATACAAGCAGTGGGTCTCGTTTTGTGATACAGCGACACCATGCCTCGCACCTTCATTACGATCTTCGCTTGGAACAGGACGGGGTATTGAAGTCGTGGGCTATCCCAAGGGGAATGCCGCCAAGGCCAGGTGTGAAAAGATTGGCGGTACAAACAGAGGACCATCCTTTGAAATATCTGAGTTTCGAGGGGGAAATACCTAAGGGTGAATATGGAGGCGGGATGATGTGGGTTTACGCGCAAGGCCGCTACGAAATCACCAAAGAGAAAAAGGACGGATTTTATTTCCGTCTTTCCGGAAGAGAATTGAGTGCTGAGTATCGTATCCATTTGATGAAAGAAAAGGAATGGCTGCTCGAACGTGTTGATACACCGCAGCATAATCCTTTTGAGTCACCTATAAAACCTATGCTGGCGGAAGCTGCCAAGCAGGTGCCCGGCGGAGATTACTATTATGAGCTTAAGTGGGATGGAATCAGGGTACTGATTTATATTGATGAAGGCCAGCTACGCATTTTGAGTAGGAACCTGAATGATATTACAGATCAGTTTCCCGAGTTGGGAATCGCAGATGCAGGCTTCAGGATTAACAATGGCATTTTTGATGGCGAAATCGTCTGTCTCAATTCGGATGGAAAAGCCAATTTTAAAAAGGTGATAAAGCGGCTGATGAGCAAAAAGCATTTCGATCAACTGGCAAAGCGGTCACCAGCTTATTGTTATCTATTTGATTGTATTTATTTGGATGGAAGATCTTTAGTAAATGATTCACAGGAGCGAAGACGCCAATGGTTGATTGATTCGGTACGGGTCGGAGAAACCAACTACCGTGTAAGCGAGTCAGTCGAAGATGGCAAAGCTTTCTTTGATGCGGCAAAAGAGCTTGATTTGGAGGGTATTGTGGCAAAAGAAAGAACGGCAAAATATGCTGCTGGAAAAAGATCCAAGGCTTGGATCAAGGTGAAAGCAAAAGATACAAGGGATTGTGTGATTATTGGATTTACAGAAGGTGAGGGTGACCGGGCGCCTTACTTCGGAAGTTTGCAAGTAGCAGAATTTGTGGATGGTAGGTTTCAGTACAGGGGGAGGGTAGGTACTGGTTTCGATGATGCCACCTTGAGAGAATTGACGCACAGGTTTTCAAGTTTAAGCTGCGATCAACGTACGATTGAAGAAGAGGTGCACGAAGAGAAAAAGACCACTTGGTTGGAGCCTACGCTTTATTGTGAAATTGAGTTTACAATGATCACCGAAAATGGTAACTTCCGAGACCCGGTTTTTAAGAAATTGAACGATTAATTTTATGCAAAGGAGTTTGTTAAAACACTTTTAATTCGCTTTTACTCTGCTTAAAAGGTCTATTCTTAAAATTCTATCAGATTAGCTGCATTCGTCTTAGTATCGAAAGTCAATATTCCAGGTTTGTTCTGTGGTATTTTGTCCAACAGGTCTCCATTTTTGTCCCAAACCGCAGACATTCCGCAGCTTTGGAAGCTATCGCATTGAGCTACGCTGTTTACCATTAATACCGGCACAGAAAACAATACTGCGATTTTTGAATAGTGGTTAAATGCCCTTTCCATATCCTCTTGAGGCTTTGCCACACTGCATAAGTAAAATTGTGCGCCCAACTCCACTGCTCTTTTTGCATGCGCAAAGAGTAGAGACTCATAGCAAATGGCTGGCGCAAATTTGTAACCTGCAAGATCAAAAATTATCTGTTTATCGCCTTCTATGAAAAATGTCTTCTCGTCATCGTGAAGGTGATTTTTTGAATAGGTGGAAGCTTTTTTCCCTGGCTGAAGTAATGTCATACTAATGCGCCATCCAGCGCTTGTCCTACTTGGCATTCCTATGGCGATAGCAATTTTACCTTCATTGGATAGCTGTTGAAATTTTTCTAGAGCAGATGCCAACTCTGCTTTTGAAATCCCTGCTTGAAAGCTGCAAGCATATCCTGTGAGAGATAATTCAGGAAAGACAACCAAATCAGCAAGATTTTCCATGGCAAGATTGATGCTTTGAACATGTAACCTAATGTTCGCTTCGATATCTCCAAGGACGGGTGCGATTTGAGCCAAAGCGACTTTCATGTGAGTTTGTTGAGGTGCAAAATTCTTCCTTACCAGAAAAACTTCGGATCTTTTGAAGGGTCTATTCCTTCGAGAATTAAATAGTGACTTTGATTTCTATTCCGGAAGAAATCATCTGTAAGACATTAGACTATCTACAACGAAACCCCTCTCTTCCAGGGAATGAAATCGTAATGCTTCATAGCCACTGCCTTTGAAGTGGTTTCTCCGCTTGCCACACGTATCACATGCTCTAGGATCTCTTCACCCATTTCCTCAATGGTTTTAGTTCCTTCAATTACTGATCCCGTATTGATGTCAATAATGTCAGACATTCTTTCGGCCAGCTTCGAATTAGACGATACTTTAAGAATAGGCGCGACTGGGTTGCCGGTGGGCGTTCCCAGTCCAGTAGTAAAAAGTACCACATTAGCTCCGGAACCGACCAATCCTGTTGTCGATTCCACGTCATTTCCTGGTGTGCAGAGAAGGTTTAAGCCCGGATTTTTGGCATACTCAGTATAGTCGAGTACATCTACGACTGGGGATGTTCCTCCCTTTTTTGCGGCTCCTGCCGATTTCATTGCATCCGTGATCAAGCCATCTTTTATATTACCAGGAGACGGGTTCATGTCAAAGCCTGAACCACTATCTTCAGCCGCCTTTTCGTATGCGCGCATTAAGTCAGTAAACTTTACTGCCATGTCTCTGGTCGGCATTCGATTGATTAGCTCTTGCTCCACTCCACAGAGTTCAGGAAACTCCGATAAAATGGCTTTACCTCCCAAAGCAGAGATGAGGTCAGAGGCATGCCCCACAGAAGGATTAGCAGAGATACCGGAAAACCCATCAGATCCACCGCATTCTAATCCAATGGTAAGTTTGCTAAGGGGTGCAGGCAATCGTTGCAATTGGTTTGCCTTCATCATTCCCTTAAAAGTCTCTTTTACGGCTTTACTGGTCAGCTCTCTTTCAGATCCAATTTCCTGCTGGTCCAGGATGATAAGTGGTTTGCTGAAATCTGGATTTATTTTGTTGATGGCCTCCTCCAATATTTGAATTTGCGCATTTTGACAACCAAGGCTCAGCACCGTCGCTCCAGCTACGTTGGGATTGTTCAAGTAACCTGCAAACAATCTGCATAAAGCCTCTGCGTCTTGTCTGATTCCGCCACACCCTGCCTGGTGCGTGATGAACCTGATCTTAACATTTTCAAACACTTGCGACTGTGAAGACAGTTCAGTGGATTCTAGTGTAATTGTATCCAGAAGTTCGTCAACCGAACCTTCCTTGTATCCTACTACCAGTTTCTGAACCATGGCTTCATAGGGATTAACCTCGTCGTAGCGGAGCGCAGATTCAAAAGCTTTTCGTAAAATCTCTACGTTCCGATTTTCGCAGAATACCAAGGGAAAAACCAGCCAAACATTATCAGTACCTACTTGGCCATCTTCTCGGTGATATCCCATAAAAGTACGATCTTCAAAACGGGAAGTATCGGGCTGAGTCCAAGTAAAAGTTTGCTGATTATCTAGGTTGTAACCTGTTGCTTTATGGGTCACGTTTTCGGTGGTTATTGCCTCACCTTGTCCTATAAATTCGGTGGAAGTGCCTACGATTAGCCCATACATGTATAATTCAGAGCCTTTGTCAAAATTGGCTAGTGCAAATTTGTGTTTGGCCTGAATATTTTGCTTTAGTATAATTTCCTGCTCGTTGACTCTTACTTTATCTCCAGCCTTAAGATCAGTAAGGGCTACTGCCAGGTTATCAGTGGGGTTAATGGTCAGTGCTTTCATTAAAATACTTCCTTCACTACTTCCGTTGCGGAATGCGTCTCGAGTAAACCAAGGTACTTACTGATTAATTCCTTTAGTCCTTTGATCAAAGTTAGGTCTTCGCCCCAAAAGGCCTCCCTTGCCAACAATTCTCCGACGAGCTGCTCATCTAGCTTCGTGTTCTGGATTTTGTGGAAATAGTCAATTACGATTTGGTCATCCGTAATTTTAAAGTTCGAATCATGGTACAACCTTATCAAACAAGCCAAAGAAAAAAGCAGCTTGGTTGGTAGCTCTGTCCTATCTGCTAAATAGTCTTTGATCGTGGGTAATACACGCACCCTGAATTTACTAATCGAATTAAGTGCAATGCTCTTGAGCTCGTGGCGAATAAATGGGTTCTTAAAGCGTTCAATGACCTCATCAGAAAAGGCTTTTAGTTCTTCTTCCGGCAAATCAATGGTAGAAGCTATTTCCTCATCTATCGCTTGTTGGATAAAAGCACCAATCACTTCGTGCTCTACATTTTCCCTTACCGTTTCTATCCCGTCCAGTAGTCCAATTGGCACCATACAGGTATGCGCTCCATTCAGTATTCGAACTTTTCTAGTCCTGTAAGGAGCAATGTCATCTACAAATTTTACATTCAAACCAGCTTTATCCGCAGGAAATCGCTCCTTGACTTCCTTAGGGCCTTGTATGACCCACAAATGGAATACCTCTGAGGATACTACAAGTTGATCTTCGAATCCGATTCTTTCCTGGATCGCCTCTATTTCATCTTTAGGAAATCCAGGTACAATTCGATCCACCAGGGTATTTGCGAAGTAATTGCTTTGTTCAATCCAACTCTCAAAGCCGGTTCCTAGATTCCACAGCGCCGCATACTTTAAAATGCATTCCTTTAATTCATAGCCATTATTCTCAATCAGTTCACAGGGGATAAATACCAGACCCGAGTCATGAGAACCCTTGAAATGCTCAAATCGCATTTTTAGCAACTGTGTCAGTTTTCCCGGGAAAGTTTTTGCAAGCTGTCCGGAACCAGGGATGTCATCTGCCAAATATTGAATTCCTGCCTCTGTAGTATTGGAAATGACAATTGAAAGCTCTGGATTTTTAGCTTGCTGAAAGTAATTGTCAGGTTGCTCGAAGGGATTGATCGTGTTCTGAATACAATCAATCAATTCGATCTCATCATATTTTACTCCGTTGTTGAGCCCTCGGATCATGTGATGATAAAGGCCATCCTGATTTTCGAGAAGGTGGAGGAGACCATTTTCAATGGGTTGCACCACTGCGATACCCCCGTTAAAACCTATCTCTGCATTCATTTTTTGAATACACCAGTCCGAGAAGGCACGCAAAAAGTTTCCTTCACCAAACTGGAGGATTTTTACAGGTAAGATGCTTTTGTTCGAGAAAGTCTTAGCACTAAGGGGTTGCGGCATTTTTAAAAATTTGCGCAAAAATCGCTAATTACTACAGGGCATAAAAATTCAAAGGTTTGCCCCGAGGCAGATTTTGTAACTGACCAATTGCTATTTTTCGAAATATGACCCTTGGTATGATATGAATTTTTTCCTTGGTGCCTTAAATTCCTTAATTAATTTGGTATCTGTTAAAAAAGGAAGATTATGATTCGCGGCAGAGTTAAGATTACTGATATCGCAAAAGAGCTTGGAGTTTCTACCTCCACTGTATCCAGAGCACTGAGTAACGAGGGGAGGATCAGCGCTGAAACAAGAGAGGCAGTAATAAAGCTTGCTAAAGATTGGGGATACAAACCCAACCCTTTTGCAATCAATCTTTTGAAGAAAAAGTCAAAAAACGTCGGGTTAATTTTACCTGAGTTTACGCATCATTACTTTTCTAAAGTGCTGGATGGAGTCAGTCAAGTATTGAGTGAGCACGGTTACTATCTTTTTATCAATACGCATGGTGGAGAGATTGAGAAAGAGGTGAAGGCGGTAAACATGCTTAGTTCGATGAGGGTAGATGGAATTATTGCATCATACGCGCGTGAAACGTCGGATTTTAGCCACTACCTAGAGTTGATTGAAGAGGACGTTCCTCTAGTTTTTTTTGACAGACTGTGTGAGGATTTGGATACTTCTTACGTGGTTACTGATGATTTTCAAGGATGTAGGGACGCAATCAAATACTTAGTAGACCAAGGTCATCGCAATATTGTACACATTCAAGGGCCTCAAAATTTGTCCACAAGTTTCAACAGATATGTAGGGTATAAGGAAACCCTTAAAGATCAGGGCCTTACTTTCTCTGAGGAGTTGGTGATCCAATCCGAGTATACGAGCTGGAAAAACCAATTGAAATCATTGATCCTGGCTGACCGTGTGGATGCAATATTGTGTTTTAACGACTACCTGGCTTTTGATTGCGTAGAGATCATTAAGGATATGGATCTTTCTGTACCTGAGGACATATCGTTGATCGGGTTTGCGGATGAGCCGATCGCCAGCCACATGACACCACGATTATCCACGATTAATCAGCCTGCTGAGCTTATGGGAAGAAAGGCAGCGGAAACTTTAATTTGGCATATAGAAAACCCAGATTTGTTGGAGTATAGGTGTGAATCCATTCCCACTGAGTTGGTCCTGCGTGATTCGACACAGAAGAAATGTCAAGTAGAGCAAGCGAGTTACCTACAAAAGGTGGGTTAATTTAAAAATGCTGGATAAACTCATTCAGGTTTTGTTCTTTATCAAGACCTAATTTCTTTCTAAGGCGATACCTTGAAGTATTTGCGCTCTCGGGTGATATTCCCAGCAGTCTGGCCATTTCTTTACCGGAAAACTTGAGTTTAATCAGTGAACAAATCTTCATGTCGTAATCGCTCAAGTCAGAGTACTTTTCCTTCATTCTATCAAAAAACCCTTTATTTACCGCTGTGAACCGGTTTTCAAATTCGAGCCAAGTGACATTTTGATCAATTTCGATGGACTTGACCAGCTTTTTCAAACGAGATGAATCTATCGTTTTAGCAGCTTCACTCATTTCGTCTTTGATCCTCTCCAACAGTTCATCTTTGGCGATGAGTCTCAGTGTAGAATTAGTGAGTTCTCGATTTTTTATGTCTACCATCTCTTTGTTTTTCTGATTCTCAAGCAGTCGATTTTGTTCAGCAGCTCTTTCTTTTCGTTGCTGTTCTCTCTTTACTTTTCTAATCCAGATAAAAACAATCGTTAAAATGAATAGAATACTAATCACCAATACAGAAACCCTGAGCTGGAGGATGGCCTGCTCTTTTTCTAATTGATCCAAACGTTGACGATCCTTTTGCTTTGCAAGCTCTTCTTGCTCTACCCTAAACTGATCCTTGATTTCAAGCAGAAATTCATTGTTAGGACTTCTACTGTCGTAGAGCAGTTGGTTAAGTCTATTTTGAACCTTGAGATAGGAAACTGCTTCTGATAGCGCTGCCTGCTTCTGGCAGATTTCTGCAAGTGTCTCATAAATCAAGGGAAGGAAATTTAGGTTTGTACGTTCCCGATAAGCATTTAGGATAGATTTTACGAGGTACTGATTGGCAGTTGTGTAATCTGCGTTTTGGTAGTGTAGTTTTCCTAGCTCGAAATAGAAGATGGTGAGATACTCAGGATTTGTTTGGATAAAATTGATCTCAAGATCCTGCAATGTTTCATATACCTGGTTAAGACCATACAGCGTCCCATTGATGTACGCTTCTTCTGCCAGCGAAACAAACGTCCTCTTTTGGGCCTTCTGCGAGATGAGGATGCTGCTGTCCAGATAGATTTTTGCTTTTGCTAGATCTGGATTTCCTGCGTATCGAAAATGGACCGCCAAATGAAAATAGCTAGATGCTAGAAGGCTAATGCTTTGCATATCGGATGTTTGTAAGGATTTTCTGATCTGTATACTGCGTTGAAAATTTTGAAAGGCCTTCTTGTCCTTTTGAAAGATGCTGTAGAGTATCCCAAGACCTTGGTAACAGATTGCCAACTCCTCTGAATCTTCTGTTGATGTAAGACCCAAAGCTCTCCAATACTCGTCATACGCTTTGCTAAAATTGACTGTGTTTGTGTACTCTTGACCTTTTCTAAGAAGTATTTTGATGCGTGAGAGTGTATCTGACTTGCTCTCTAATGTTTTTTCAGCTTGGGAGCTTTGTAGGATATCCTGGGATGCGGTGAGCTCCTGTGATATGATAGTAATCCAGTCAATGGAGTCTATAGACTGATAGGTAAATTGAGCAGGGGCAAAAAGCCCATGTATTAAGAGGTAAATGGTAAAGAGTAGTCTATAGACCTTTTTCAAAGTGAATATTCGTAACAGCTGTTTCTGACCTAAAACCGCACATAAGACTTTCTTATCCCTTATTTGTTGTAATTCTAGATAAGCCCGTGTCTATATGCAGTCTATCTAATTTATTGCCTTAATACTCGGCAAATTATACAATTTTGAAGCTGAACTGTATCGATTTTTAAGAATATCAAAAGAGAACTGGATTCGTACGAGAAGATATTGGTGATGACAAAACAGATTGTGAGAATACTTTGCTTTGCGATGCTGGTGAGTTGTGGTGTCAGTCTTCCAGATGAGGTAGCAGTGGAATATGAAGCATTGCCGCAAGTGTTGGATTTCAACACACATGTGAAACCTGTACTATCGGATAAATGCTACCTCTGTCATGGTCCCGATGAAGCCAAGCAGCAAGCAGGTTTAAGACTTGACTTAGCATCAGCAGCGTATGGAGAACTGCCGCAATCACCTGGTGATGTCGCAATTGATCCTGGCAGCCTGAGGAACAGCGAGGTATTTAAACGAATCATGTCTGATGATCCAGAACTGATCATGCCTACAACAGAATCCAAGATCGCTCTATCTCCATACGAGAAAGCTGTCTTATTAAAATGGATAGAGGATGGAGCGGAGTACAAACCACACTGGGCTTTTCTACCTCCAGAGAAGCCAAATACACCTTCTATTGAAAGTAGCTGGGCACTCAGCGAAATTGATTTATTCATCGAACGAAAGCAGAAAACCAAAGGGCTAGGACCTTCTCAAACTGCCACCAAAGAGCGGCTTATTCGCCGATTATCGCTCGATCTAACCGGTCTACCACCGACACTGGATGAAATTGACGATTTTGTAAATGATCAATCAGAAGATGCTTACGAAAAAGTGGTAGATCGCCTTCTGGCATCACCGCACTACGGGGAGAAAATGGCCAATGACTGGATGGATCTGGCACGGTATGCCGATACCTACGGATATCAGGCAGATATGTATCGTGACATGAGTCCTTGGAGAGACTGGGTGATTAAATCCTTTAATGAAAACATGCCCTACGATGAATTTGCCAAGTGGCAAATTGCTGGAGATTTGCTTCCAAATCCTACCAAAGAGCAGATGCTTGCCACCGCTTTTAATCGTTTGCATCCAACCAATGCGGAAGGCGGTATTGTGGATGAGGAGTTTAGGGTGGAGTACGTTGCGGATCGTACCAGCGTGGTGGGTACAGGTTTTATGGCATTGACGCTCAACTGTGCCAGGTGTCACGACCATAAGTTTGACCCAATCAGTCAGAAAGAGTTCTTTTCCCTTACCAGCTTTTTCAATAATCAAAATGAATCCGGGCAGATCTCCTGGAATCCTTTAGATGTCCCTGTTCCCAATATGCTCCTTCCGACTGATGAGCAAGAAGCAACCTTGGAACAACTCGAAACACAAGTCGTGGAAAAGGAACAACTGGCTAGAAAAGTGAGAAAAGAAGAAGTAGCCAAAATCGCTGGCTGGATCGAAGAAGGAGGTCATACAGGAATTCAAAATAAGATTCCTACCAAAGGACTCGTCGCTCGCTATCAGCTCGAGGGTAACTTAAAAAACGACAGAAAATCAGGGCAGGTGGGGGAAATGAAGCGCCAATTTTCAAAGCAGGAATACCCTGAGTACGCCGCTGGTGAGGACGGTAAGGGGCTAAAAATGAATGGTGATACCTGGTTGCATCTGTCCAAAGTTGGCATTTATCAGCGGAGCGAACCTTTTAGTGTAGGCATCTGGGTCAACCTTCCGCAGGAGCTTGAAAATGGGGTGGTATTTCACAAGAACCATGGCACTCGTCTTTATGCCTACAAAGGGTATCACCTGAATATTAAAGACAATAAAATTGAGGTGATGCTTTCCCATACCTATCCGGATAATGCCATTGTGGAGCTTTCGACCGCAGAAATTCCCAAAGATGAGTGGGTACATTTGATGATGACCTACGATGGTTCCAGCAGTGCCGAGGGTTTAAATATCTACATGAATGGAACCGCTCTGGAGACAGAGGTGCAGATAGATAATCTTTACAAAGACATTATTTACAACCGCATGAGCGACTATATTAATAAGAAAGGAGAGGAACCTCCATTGCAGATAGGCGCCAGGTGGAGAGGTAAGGGAATTGGAGGTGCATCCGTGGATGACATTCACGTCTACAATCGAGAAGTTTCTGCTTTGGAAGTCATGATGATCGGGGATGCAAGCCAGGCGAATGAAATTTTGCAGAAACCTACAGATCGCTTAAATGAAGACGAGAAGACCTGGCTTACGCAGTATTTCCTAGGGTTGAATTCCAAGGCGTATCAAACGGCCCTTTCGCAGCTGGAAGAGGCAAGGGATGCATTGGTGGACAGCACTGAATTCATTCAAGAGATTCCGATCATGAGGGAGATGGATGAACCAAGGCCAACCTATGTTTTGGAGCGTGGGCAATATGACGCGCACGGCGAGAAGGTTGATCCTGGGTCACCTGCCAGGATACTTCCATGGAAGGAAGAATATCCTCAAAATCGTCTTGGACTGGTCCAGTGGATTTTTGATGAAGAAAATCCACTAACGGCGAGAGTTGCGGTCAACCGCTACTGGCAGAACTACTTCGGCCGAGGAATCGTCCGCACCACTGAAGACTTTGGGAATCAAGGCGAAATGCCCAGTCACCCGGAGCTACTAGATTATCTCGCCATTAGCTTCCGCGAAAGCGGATGGGATGTCAAGGCCTTGCAGAAAATGATCGTGATGTCTGCTACTTACAGACAAAGCTCATTTACTTCCCAAGAACTCCTGGAGAAAGATCCTCAAAATATATACCTGGCCAGAGGCCCTAAGATCAGACTTACCAGCGAAATGATGAGGGACAATGCCCTGGTAGCCAGTGGACTCTTTAATGATGAAATAGGTGGAAAAAGCGTAAAACCTTACCAACCGGATGGATATTACCAAGGTGCATCAGGAGGTACTGAGTATGTGCAGAGCTCAGGAGATGATTTGTACAAAAGGAGCCTATACGTGTATTGGAGACGCACTTTTCCTCACCCTACGCTGAGTACGTTTGATCAGCCGGAGAGAGCCGAGTGCACCGTGCGTAGACAGAAGACCAATACACCTCTACAGGCGTTGGCCCTGCTTAACGATCCTGCCTACATTGAGGCCAGCAAAGTACTGGGAGAGAAGATTACCAGGGCCAGCGACGCTGAAGAAGGGGTCCGAGAAGCCTATCAGCGTCTTACCGGTATCCAGCCTAAAGATGAAGAACTGAAGCTTTTGCTATCGCTGCAGCAAGCTGAGTATGAAAAATTCAATGATTCACCGGAGAAAGCCAAAGGATGGCTGGAAGCCGGTGAGTATCAAATCGATGAGTCGCTTGACTCCAACATGGTAGCCGCAAATGCAGTGGTAGCCAGTGTAATTCTTAATTCTGATGCGAGCATCACAAAAAGATAATTATGGGACATCATCATGACATTTTAAGATCTAATAATCCTGAGTTAAAAAGGGAGGAAAATAAGATCGACCGCAGGCAATTTTTAACCAAAACATCACTGGGTCTAGGTGCGATGGCCTTGGGCTCTTTAATGGGAGTTGATAAAGTGCTGGGAAGTAGTAAGCCGTCTTTTACACAGCCTGATATCGGATTGCCAGGGCTACCGCATTTTGCGCCTAAGGCAAAGCGTATTGTTTACTTATTTCAGAGCGGTGGACCTTCCCAGTTTGAGACTTTTGATTACAAGCCAAAGTTGAAAGACATGTTTGGTCAGGAGGTACCTAAGTCCGTCATCGGAGGTCAAAGATTGACTGGCATGAGTGAATTGCAGACTTCCCTACCGATTGCTCCTTCGGTATACGATTTCAAACAATACGGGGAAAGCCGGGCCTGGGTGAGCGATCTGCTGCCCTATACCTCAGAGGTGGTTGATGATATCTGCTTCATTAAATCGATGTATACCGAGCAGATCAATCACGATCCTGCAATTACCTTTTTACAAACGGGGCATCAGCTGGCTGGTAGACCCTCTATTGGCTCGTGGCTGAGCTACGGCCTGGGTTCGGAAAATGAAAATCTACCTGCTTTTATCGTGCTTATTTCTAAAGATGGCAGAGGCCAACCACTTTACGCCAGACTGTGGGGCAACGGGTTCCTGCCTACGGAGCATCAGGGTGTGAAGTTTGGTTCTGGAGCAGATCCAGTACTGTACCTAAATAATCCTGATAACTACGATTACCATGATCGTGGAAATATGTTGGAATATCTGAATCAAATCAACGAGATTCAAAACAGTGATTATGGAGACCCTGAAGTGGATGCAAGGATAAGCCAGTACGAAATGGCTTACCGCATGCAAGCATCAGTTCCAGAAATCACGGACATGTCGGATGAGCCAGATGAGGTTTTTGAGATGTACGGACCGGCAAGTCGAAATCCGGGGACTTTTGCAGCGAATTGTCTCATGGCACGAAAATTACTGGAAAAAGATGTGCGCTTTGTGCAGCTCTATCACCAAGGCTGGGACCAGCACAACTTCTGCCCGGGCGGTGTGCGTGGGAACTGCAAAAAGACCGATCAGCCTACAGCAGCTTTACTTAAAGACCTGAAGCGAAGAGGCTTGCTGGAAGATACTTTGGTCATTTGGGGCGGTGAATTCGGTCGGACAATCTACTCGCAGGGTGGACTCTCGAAAGAGAATTACGGTCGCGACCATCATCCTCGTTGCTTCA
>JBCCLV010000004.1:0-82221 GCA_039026695.1 Bacteroidota bacterium | reverse complement strand
GCTGAGACTAATCCCACAGAACCTCCAAGTGCTTCGGTTTCAGCATTCAACTCAGGCGTAGGCGTGTCAGCTCTTACACTTATAGTGACCTGAGTAATATTTGAGCAGTTATTAGGAGTCAAGGCCTCCGTTTCATAATCAATTCTGAAAGTCCCAAGGTCAAATGCGTTATTACTACCGTCTTGGTTTGGATCTGAAGGATCAAAAGTGTTGGTTAAGGTGCCAGAAGCGGTGAAATCAGATAGTAATACAAAAGCACTACCATTAAATCGGTATAACAAGTAGCCATTGGTGATGGGTTGATCAATTTCTTCGTTTGAAGTAACGATAGGGTTTTCTGCATTTGTGAAATCTATGGATGACACATAATTCACAGAACGATTAATGGTAAAGGATCCATCATCTTCACAATACGATCCACCTACATTAGTTAAGGAAACGTCAGGAGCGCCAAAAACGTAAAAGTAGTTCACTGCATCAGTACGCTTGGTTCCGCTAAGATCAACAATCTCTCTGCTTACCTCGAGTACATCAAATCTTCCGTCGGGAACATTCAAAACTGCCGGATCAAACTCCCACTCGTAGGGATTTGGACAACAAGAGGCACCACCATTCTCAAGATCTTCCCCACTTAAGGATCCTAAAGAGCCTTCATTTCGAGCTTCTAAATCGATACGGAGAATATATGGTGGTGTGTTACTATTAATATTACCACTAAATGAACTGTTATCTACTTGAAGTATAGAACTGCCTTCATTGGCACAAAAGAAATTGTTGGTTGGTGCATTGGTCACGATCGCCGTTTCTGGCTCCACTGTGAGTGTAATCGTCTGAGTACTTGACCTTCCTGTGCTGTTGTTGGTGATTTCGTAAGTAATTGTGTGTGCTTGCTCACCACCTGCCCCATCATCCCCCGCGATTTCGGGATTGAAAATTGCCAAAATCGGATCGGTACTACCTCCTACTACAGAAATACCATTCCCGGTTACCGATACGGTGTGACCCGCTGGATTACTCAAAAACACTGTGTCTGTGTCATCAGAGATGACGTAACTCCTGTCAGCAAATGTGCGCTCGTCTTGGTTTGGATGCACGTCGTTGTACACCAAAACATCGAACGTTAAAGGAGTGCTTTCACAAGTAGTGCCGTCAAAAGCAAAAACTTCGTACGTGTAAAGTCCGGGGGTGGTAGCTGACAATTCAGTGTTGGTTTTAGAATTTGCTGCCGGTGAAATCAGAGCAGCAGAAGCATTATACCAACGGGTAGTAGGACTTGGAGAAGGATCTGCAACTAGCGTAAAATCTAGCAGTTCTTCACCCAGCCCTGTTACGTTTCCGTTCACTGTGGCCATTGCTCCGCTGGCATCTCCGGTTACAGTTTCTCCTGCACTCACTGTCCCAGAAAGAAGGTACACCTCCATTGATACACCAATAATATTTGTGCCTGGAATTAATTGTCCTGAAGCTCCACCGGTAAATGTCACATTCTCTCCTGCATTGTCAAAAATTCCTATAGGAACCACGTAGTTCACCTGAATTCTCGGTGCAAACTTGGTGACATATTCAGTCAGAGGTGTACCTGGATCAGCTGCTTCTGTAAGAGACGCGATAGGGTCAGGCGCGGTAAGTGAAGTAAGCGTTGCATACGTATCTGTCACTGTTGCAATACTTAGATCGCCACCCGTCCTTACCAAAGGCTGTCCGGATACAGGTGGTCCCACTGCACGCACCCATAAGTTTGAGATTTGAATTTCATCTTGTCCAGTAGTCCCAGTTACATCTATTTCAATCGATATTGACCCGGATCCTGCAAAACTGGTCTGTTCAGGATCTATCGCAGTTTCTTGGTCAATACTCAAATCTCCTGAAAACGTGCTACCGCTGAAATCAAGCGTTTGCGTTACATCAAATTCGAAACCCACAGGTAGACTGAGAACAAGATTACCGGAAGAACTAAATCCGCCAGGAGTTGCCGCAGCTTCTGCAATGATGATCGGGCTACTGAATTGCTGAAAATCTCCTACGCAGATATCGGCGATGCTCCCTTGCGTAATCTCAATTCCACCAGTCACTGTAAGTTCATTCGTTGTGGCATCCGTCCCGAAATTGGATAGTGGGTCAATTGTAGTTACTACCACGTCATAAGTCTGTGGCGTTAGATCATTCGCAAGCGATCCTGCGGCTAAGGTCCAGGTACCATCTGCATTGTTGGTTGCTGATACCGTGTTTGATCCTACAGATACCAATAAAGATGCATTTTCATCATCAATGATTCCGGTAAGCTCAGGATTTACGTTTGAGGTACTGAGAACGTCTACTTCGGCATATGGGGGAGTTCCATCAGCAACGGAAAATGTCTGTCCGGGAAAATCAGCACCATCTGTAAGATCCTCCAGGATACCAGGGTCTACGGTAATGTCAAAAGTAACTTCTGTATCAAAATTCCCTGCTCCTGCGATTTCATTTACAAAAACCGTCAGGTTTGGACTACTTACTATAGGACTTGTGGAAGCAACAGTGTAGCTACCGGTAAGCGCAAAATCTGTAGGATCGATACTTAAATCTGCAATACCTTCAGAAAAGGTGATAAAAACCTGATCTATCTTTCCATTGATGCCTGCATCATTGGTCTCTGCCGCAACTATTACAGGACCTGCTCCATCAATTTTATCTTCTGCATTATCCCCTGTTGAGGTTTGTCCCTGATCATCATCCCACCTGCCATCAACGTTATTGACTTCAAAACTTCCAATGGTTGTATTGATCACAAGCTGCCCTGTGATATTGCTAATTGTTACAAAACCATTCACTCCATCGTCTGATAAGGCAATATCCCCTGCGGTAAAACCAGTAGCTGATTCACCGTCGGGCAGTGTAATGTCTCCGGCATCAGCAAGCGTATAGGTATCATTGTCATCAGCATCCGAGACAACCTCTGAAAAAGTGTATTCCACCTCATCAATCAATCCATCACCATCAGTATCAAAAATGGCTGCAGCAGTGAGCACTGGGGGTGCCAAATCGAGACTCGTAATGGCATTGTCATTGCGAGCTTCATTTCCTGATAAATCACTTAGCTCTGCATTTGCATTGTCTTGATCGTACTCAAAAGGCAACTCATCTGTATTGGCCAGTGTAACTTCAAGCGTAAAAAATTCATCAGTAGTGGAGACATCATCGCTGTTATCAACATTGGCAGATCCCCCCGACGATAACGTAAAAGTTGCTGCAGAACCATCGATCAGAAAATCTTCTTCCTCGATACTTGCTTCATCTACAGGCTCCGACATTTCTACCAAAATTTCATCGATATCTCCGTCACTATTAAAATCGTAAAATGAAGCCTCTACGAAAACTGGCGAAACCCCATCTGTGACATTGGTAGGCAAATCATTGTTTGCAATCTCTGTAGTACCATCTGAATTGGCAACTACGGAAATGGTAGCAGACTGATCGTAATCGATTGTAGGAAAATCAGTTGGGCCGGTACCGAGTGCAAGACCGGTAATGTCTAGTGTGATGGTGCCAATATCATCAAAAGAGCCATCGCCGTAATCGTTTACAGCAGTGGTAAAAGATCCTGCGGAAATGACAAAAGCATCAAACTCCGCGGTACCTGTGCTACCATCTGTGATGTTTACGTTTTCATTAAAATCAATTTGTACGCGATCTACGATTCCATTAGCGGGATTTTCATCAAGCCATGTGACCTCATAGGTAGGAATGCTGGCAACCGTTGTGAAATTATAGTCAGAAGTACCGTTAAATCCAGCAAAAGCATTGGTCCCGTCGCTAATACGAATGGGAGGAATTTCAACCGAATATTCATTCAAGTTCAGCAAATCACTATTGGGGTTTATGAGTAACTCATCGTTATTCGCCACACCTATATCTAAAGTCAATGCAGCCTGTAAACGATCATCAACGTTGTTTGTAAAATCCTGAAGAGTGATATTGCCGGGACCCTCATCGGTAATAGCTTCCGAGAAAGTAATTACAATATTGGCATTTACAGCGGCATTTGATGCACCGTTCAGTGGACTGAAAGCGATGGCAATTGGTGCCGCCCCATCGTCAGCAGTTGTAGCGCTGATATTTGCAAGTACTTCTTCATTATCAAAGTCTGTGATGTCATCTACTCCCGGATTGCCATTCGTATATGCATAGTCAAAAGCCGCAGTACCTGTGATCCCCAATCCGATCGTGAGCGTGACATACTGATCATCGACAACATTTGCGCTAATGAGATCACTGACGGAGGTATTAAAACCAGTGAAAAGTGAGCCATCTAGCGACCAATCAGAAAAATGAGCGGCCAAACCATCGTCTTCCACAGGCTCGGAAAACTCTATTTCCATAGCATCTACATCTCCATCATCATTAGTATCTATAGTAAGGGCTTGCAGCACCACTATGTTGGCTGCATCAGTAGCAGTGGTAGTAGATACGTTTGCTAAGGTGTTTGCACTCACAGAAAGGTCTGTGATGTTATCTCCACCGTCGTTAGTGTAGGCATAATCCATAGCATCAGTTCCGGAAACACCTGTACTGATGGTTAAAGTGACGAATTCATCATCTCCATCGCTATCTAGTCCACCGCTTAGAACGGATGTTTCTGTACTAAAACCTGTAAACGAAACAGCACCACTTCCGTCATTGAGCGTCCAGTCTGCAATGGCCGCAGCACTATAGTCTGTATCGGTGATCGCTTCCGAAAACTCAACCTCCATCCCATCTACAGTGCCATCACCGTTGGTATCTACTGTCGCTGCACCTAAAACAATTGGAGCAGCTGCATCGCTTGCTGTCGCGCTCACAATATCTGCAAGTACATTTGCATTTGCGGATAGGTCGGTAATGTCATCCCCTCCGTCGTTTGTGTAGGCATAATCCATTGCATCTGTACCCGAGACACCTGTGCTAATTGTCAAAGTCACAAACTCATCATCGGTATCGGTATCTAGTCCACCACTTAGCGTAGTAGCCTCTGTGCTAAACCCTGTGAAGGAAACTGCACCGCTACCGTCATTAAGCGTCCAATCTGCAATAGCAGCAGCAGTGAAATCTACGTCTGTGATTGCTTCCGAAAACTCCAGCTCCAATCCATCCACAATACCATCACTATTGCCATCTACAGTAGCTGCACTTAGCACAGAAGGAGCTACTGTTTCTTGAAAAACAAAAGAATCAAAAACATCTCCAAAACCATTGAGATTGGACGTAATCACAATTACATCAACGTCATCGAAAATTGCGTCATCTAGAAGGACTGTAGCACTAGAACCGACGGTCGGGAATCCTGTATTCTGCACACCAGTAGAGGACAAATCTGCAAATCCTTCAATCTGCGCGATCTCTCCGACAATTGCCTCAAAGTAAAATGACTGAAAGTCGAGTTCAGCGCCATCGACTGTGCTCACAGTGACTGTCTCTGCACCACCTAAGGCTTGCCCCTTAAGGGCGTTTGTAACTCCCTCTCCTTCATTTGTATCCTCTAACCAATCTCCTGCATTGTATGTAATGGTAATATTTCCACTTGCATAACTTCCTGATCCTAGAGAGACCCCATCTGTAAAAGTTTCTGCATCAAAGTCTATGACGAAATCAGTGCTTTGGGCCTTTGCTGATAAAAGGCCACAGAGCATTAAGGAGAACAGAAGACCTTTTTGTAACTCTTTAATTCTATTATACATAGGCACAACTCAACATGATCAAGTTATCTTGAATAGGATGGAATTACAGAGATCATGAACCAAAATTTCCCATTCACTGAATTTTTTCGATCTAGCTATTTGATTCGATGATGGAGGCGAGAACGAATCCTCTTTGTTAATGTATCTACCTCTCCATCTCATAACCTAAAACCTACCATCGGCACTCAGCTTTGCAATGCTGATCAACTTACTACCCGCCCCAAAATCTACATTTCCAACTACTACAATCCCACCGTCAGGTAGTGTAGCAGCATCCACAAAAGCGTCATTCCCTCCGGATAATCCAAAATTGGATTCGCTACCTGGAACTGGCGCCAGCGACTGATCCACCCGCATAAAGAGTGCTTCTCCGCTTTTCATCACATTGTTCGCCGCAAATCCTGGATACTGTCCTACAATTACAAAATCATTTTTATTCGTACGCGCAACACCAGAAAAGCTTGTTTGTAATCCGCTTTCCCCGGATAAAAATGCTACACTAGGAAGAGTTTCGCTGGCTAGATGCCCACCATTATTATCAAGACTGATGGCAAAGCCAAAAGTTTGTCCCTGGGAAGTACTTGACGTTCCGACCACAATGACCCCTCCCGAAATACTAATTGCACTGCGTACAAATTCATCGTATACTTCCTCATTATCAGGATCGTCCACTCCGTAGTAGCGGCTATTGACTTGAACAGCTCCGTTGGGGTCCAGCTCTTGATAGTAGATATTACGTCCGTTCAATCCGCCATTTTCTCCCAGGCTGCTGTTGGTATTACCTTCACCAATTACTGCAAAATTTCCATTGGGTTTTTCAAATACTACGACTGCCTCCTCGTCTTCCCCACTACCTGACACACCAAATGTTTTCTCAAAAGAGAATATGCGTAAAAACCGGCTGTTGGGGATTTTGGCAATGTAGCTATCACTGTCTACAACCCCTCCGGCACTTTTTTCCTTTTTCCCCACCAAAAGCAGCCCTCCGTCATTTAATGCCACAATATCGTTACCCACAAGCTCAAGATCAGTATTTCCTGGTATAGAAGCCCTCGTAAAAACCTGAATATTCTGTTTGGTCAAAGTATTCCAATCTGCTGCTAAAGGCACTTTAGCGATCGCAAGGCGTGTAAAATCATTGATACTTAAATCCCCTGCACTGATCGAAATTGAGGTGGACCCGACCACAAAAAGCGTATCGTCCAGGACGGCCATGCTGCCAGGTAAATCATCTCCTCTCACAATGTCATTTTCTGTAGTATCGCCATCCTGATTTACGTCGATATCAGGAAATCCGTCATTATCTAAATCCAAAAAAGTATTGAAACCGAAGGACACCGAATCGCGGAAGATTCCATCCAAGTTGGTCCGGAGCAAGAAAAAGTCCTGATCATCACTCTCCGTGGTTTTGGCGGCCAAGACAACCAGTGATGCAGGAACACCTCCTTCTTCGATTACCTGAATCTCCTTTGCTTCATAGCTGGTCAGCTGTCCATAGTATTTGATATAGGCATCTTCAGGAGTAGGTGAATTTTCATCCTCAATTTGGCAGGAGGTCAGAAACAAGATGACAGACAAAAGATTCAAAAATTTACTCATCTGAATTGCTTTCGTTTTCTGGGAAGGTACAATGAGTGTGTGTATCCAAATGATAGGGAAAGCGTATTGATGGTAAGGTCATCCTCCAAATGCCCCACTTCAATGAAGACTTCCTGATTGTCCCATCGGGTGTCCGGATTAATGTAGTTGAACAGGGTATTGTCATACCGCAACTCCAGCGCAAGAAAATTGACTTGTGCCCTGCCCACTCTCAGTCGAATCCCTGCACCACCGAAAATTGACCAATTGTGCTTGGCTACCTGATCAAGATCCGACAAGCTGCTACTCTCATCAGCAAGGGTCACAGGTGTACCTCCGGATCTACTGGTGTCTTCGTAACGGGCATTAAGCACCAGATCAAATGAGGCACCGGCAAAGACATAAGGAACAAGTTTCTTACGCTCATTTTCATCCGTTTTTGCATCGTACCAAAAATTGTATCTTGCCAATACCGGCAACCTTAGCATGCTGCTGATGTTTCCCACCTCGTAAGGAAGACCCTCTCCATTTACGTTCCCTTCTACATCGTACCGTGCAAATCTGAACTGAGGACCTGCTGCAATCTCAAATCCTTTGCCAAGGTGTCTCTCCGCCAGGATTTCAGCCCATAAATTCAGTCCATTTCCAAAAGCCGGATTGTACTGCTTGGTGCCTCCTGTATTGAATTCTTGTATTTGGGTGATGTATGTTTTATTTCCTCCTAGCTTTCCAGAGAGTCTGATGATAGGTTCGGTTTGGAATTTAGAATAGAGAAAATACAACTCGGCAGGATCTTCCGGTGTGAGCGGGTGTTCTTTATCTGTAATCAGCAAGCCGATCAATTCTCTTTCTGCCTCTTCTTCATTATCTGAAAATAAGTAGGTCTTTACCAGTAGTTTTCGTGCCCGGATTTCTTCATCAATGGAATAATTGCCGTTTTCTAAACAATCATAGAACTTCCTATTGGCTGTTTTGTCCAGGATATACAATAACCGACCTTGCTCAAATGCTTGTTCTGCTTCATCAAGCGCCCTTGCACACTGTGCAGCAGATTGTGCATTTGCGTTCAGGACAATAAGCAATGATAAGCCAAGAGCTGAGAGAAAATTTTTCATTCTTTTGATCTAATCGCCTCTTTTTCCTTGCCCATCACAGGTCATTTCGTATTTAATGCCTTCGCCGACATACTGCCTCCATTCATTATCGGACATGTTTCCTTTCCTGGACTTAATGTTGTAGCAAATCTGATCTGCCATTTCTGCGATATTAGTAGGGTATTTTCTAATGGCCCCATCTCCAGCAGCCGTCACGAAGTATTTACCATCAGGACTAAAGTCTGCATCCAAAACCCAGCCTCGGTTGTCTCCGGGTCCTGTCTCCAACTCATAGTCGCGAAGTACAATTGGCAAGTCGTAAAGATTTTGCATATCCCAGACTCGCACTTGTCTATTGGTAGAAGTTGCTACTAATAGGCGATTATTAGGACTGAATTCTATATCAGTAACCGGGGCACGCATCCCAGCTAGCTCGGGCTGGACCTGCTTATCATTTTCCATATCCCAAAGGATAATTTTACCTACCGCATCTCCATAAGCAAGGTACTTCCCATTTGGACTGAACTTCACTGATTTTATGGGTGGCGCTTTCTCTTTGCGTGAATCTTCCGGATCAATATCTGAAGTGAGGTCAACGAGCGTACTGGGACCGGCTGCAAGATCATCCATTTCCCAGATGTATACGTTCCCGTCGTGTCCTCCACCTACCAGCAATTTTCCATTGGGGGAAATTACAATCTCATCAATTCGAACCTCTGAACGAGCAATCTCTTTGGAATTTGAGTAGTCACTCTGCAAGATCCGCTTATCTAAACCTACTGATATAAACCCTTGATTGTCTGGCAAAAACACAAGATCCACCACGGTACCTCCCTCATGACCCTTAATTTCTACAGGTTCCTGATCGAGCGCTTGAATGTTAAAAAGCAAGATGTGGCTTTCATCAGTGCCTAAAGCCAAATACTTTTCATCGGGACTTACATTGACCACACGGGCTACATTAGGATTTTTAAAGATGGGTTGATAAGTTCTGGAATAGACTTCCCAAAGTACCACCTCACCGTTTGAGTTTGCAGAATAGATGTGCTTTCCATCGTTTGCGTAAACCACAGACTTTACCGCGTTGGTCTTCTTTTCACCCAAGGGATCCACAGGCTTTACCAATTGATTAAGTGCAGAATCGCCTATGCTCCGGTCTTCAAGGCCAGCAATCTCATTGAACTTGATTTCATATAGCCCCTGTAGCGCAGAGTAAATACCGGCATAGATGTCACCATTGTAATCCTTACCTTCCTCTTTATATTCCTGGTAAAAATCGTAGGCCTGCTTCGCGACAATAGCCCGCAACTCCGCCTGGTCTTGATCTTCTGGCAGGATATCCTTGGCTTTGATCGCCATGGATTGCGCGATCGCTTGAAACCTAAGTCGATTTGCTGCAGCAGAAGCAGAATCCGCTTTGTCTTTTTGGATCTCCGCTAGTCTTTGCTGATTTCGTGCTTCTTGCTCAGACGCTTGCGCGTCGTTTCTCGCTTTATCAGCCTCATTTTTTGCTTCATTGGCTTCTTTTTCCCTTTTCTGGGCAAGTTCTGTTTGCTCGTTTGCCAGAATTGTAGCCTCCTCTGCAGCCTTCCTTTGCTTTTCAGCCTCCTCTTTTTCTTCGATCGCTTGAGCTTCAGCTTTTGTAGCTCTGGTGGCTTCATTTTCAGCAGTCTCTCTTAGCTGAACCGCTTCAAGACGTTGCTTCTCCGCCTCGACTCTTGCTTTATCGGCTTCACTTGCCTTGACAAAAGAGTAGATTACCAGGCACAGTGTAATCAATGCTGCCACTGCACATACTATAGCAGTCAACCTCATGCGCCTGATTTGGCGTTTTTGGATGATTTCCTTGTTGCGCTGCTCTGTCAGGTAAGCCTTTTCCGAGGTTTCCAGAAATACCATCGTCCGCTCAAAAGCGGGATTGTAGCGTTGGCCCCAAACCAGTGTAGGTCTATTTTCTTCACGCCAGTTTAGCGCGAGTTGAAGGTCCGGCATTTGCCAAAGTCCTGCCCTTCCTTC
This sequence comes from Bacteroidota bacterium, assembly GCA_039026695.1. GTDB lineage: Bacteria > Bacteroidota > Bacteroidia > Cytophagales > Cyclobacteriaceae > Ekhidna. Next base: position 71,840 of record JBCCLV010000004.1, on the reverse strand, counting down.
CTGATATCTCTCCGCCGCTTCAGATAGCTTTAGGTACATCTCAGCAGCCTTGGATTCTTCTTCCAGCCAGGTCTTCAAACGTACCCAGATACGCATCAGACTTTCGTGAGAAATATCAACTACCGTGTCAGATTCGAGCCGTACGCCGAAAGGTGGCATCAATAGGGATCTTCCCGGTTCTCTGAACCGCTCAATCACGCGTGAAACCTCATCCTCAGTAACTCCTGCGATGGAGGCAATGGTACCAAGTTTTGTGGGTCTTCTGATTCCCTGGTTCTCAGAGCCCCTTTCAGTAAGGGCTTTAAACATGACCTCACAAATCTCTTTTTCTCGCTTGCTCAGCGAGTCGTAAGCTTCATTGGCGTGTTGAGATAAGGCTTCTCTGAGCGTACCAATGGCATTGTAGTGGCGAAGATCTATTGCTTCGCCCACCTTGCGATTTTCAGTCCAATAGGACCAGGTTCTCATCAAAGCATGCTGCAGAATAGGAAGCTGATCGGGATTGTCTCCCACATCATTTAGCAGTTGCTGTGTAAGTCGAGGGGCCAGCTTCCCACCTCCAACAGCCACGGGTCCTTCGATTGCCGTACGCTTTTGGTCTCGCGTCATCTGTGGAATCAGATAATGCGAGTCATTGATCATCTGCGTGAGATCAGGGAATTGTGCGCATTCCCCAATAAAATCTGAACGCATGGTGAGTGCGATGTAAATCGACTCATCGTACTGGTGAATCGCCTCCAGAATCAGGTTTACAAATGCGGATGACTCATCCAAGTCGGAGGTTTCGGATTCAAGTTTTCGGTAACGGAACAGCTCTTCAAACTGATCCACCAAGATCAGCATGTTTTCATCATCTTCGGTTTTTAGCTGCCTTACTACCTCAACTAATCCTAGGGAACTACTACGAAGTACTGTACTGATGATGGTTTTACGGATGAGCTTGTCTTCTTCGTTAAGATTGGCATAGTCTCTATCCTTCAGTAGCAGCGCCTCAGCTAGGTTATCAATGGGACCACCGCCTGGTCGAGTAACCACAATTCGCCAGTTTGATCCTGCCTGTGTCATGAAACCACCGTAGAGGGTCGGAATCAAACCACAGTACATCAAGGAGGACTTGCCGCTTCCTGAAGCTCCCAGAATGGCTACAAACTTGTTTTCGGAAAGCTTTACCAGTACCTCGTCACTCTGACCTTCTCTACCAAAGAAGAGGTGACTTTCCTCGATACCGAAAGGTCTGAGACCGGGGAAGGGATTGATCAGCGAGGTGATATCTACAATATCACTGGAGGACTGCTCTTGTAGATCTATTTTGTCACTCATGATTGTGCCATTTTGGTGAGGAACGGTTCCAGATACTCGGGTGTAAAATTAACGCCCTCATTTCCCAAGACCATTGCGTTATTTCTTTTATAGTGGTCCAAGTCCACATTCTTACTGCCTTTAAAATATACGGCTTTTGCTTCCATGGGCTTATCACGACCAAATCCAGGGGCCTTTAAGAGGTCTTGCAGCTTGGTCTTGATCCAGTCTTCTGTGGCATCCCCGAAATAGATGATGGAGGCGTCACAACGTCTCAGATTTTCCTGATGAATGTACCGAAGGTCCACAAGGTCACCTTCGTAGCTGGGAGACACGACATGATAACCTTGATCTTTGAGATAGGTGCCTAGCTGATCGATGGATTTTACATCTCTTTTGTCAGCGATCAAATAAATCATTTTAGATTCCTCTACAACTTCCTCCTCCTGTAGCTCCTTGATCGTTCTTCGTGACTTAAACCTACCTCCTGTAACTAACTCCTCTCGGATGATGGTCTTCAGCTCTTGGAGGGGAATTTGTAAAACTTCAGCTTCCTCTAGGGCTGCAGCATCACTTTTGAGGTCCTCAATGAATATTTTCTGGCGTTCAGTCACATTTTTCATGTCCGGGGATACCCAAATAAGTCTGCTAAAAGGCTGCTTTTCTCCTTCTTTCGCCTTTTTGTTCTGCTCCACCATCTGATAGGTGTGATCGGAAGCTACCCTGTTTTGGATGTCAACCACCGACAGTTCGGAACCCTTTGGTTTATAGCCATAGTCCTCTCCTACCATGTGAATAGATAGCCTGCAGCGATCCAGATCATCTCTGATCATCCGATCCAGCGATTTAACTTCCTTTGGTAACGTGTGATCGGGAAGTACTTTGTATCCATGCCGCATCAGCTCTCTTTTGATCATATCACGCTGTATCACCATATCTACACCAGAACTGGCGAGGTAGACCGTCTTTTCGCGAGGGGTTTCCTGATACGCCGTTTCTGTTTTGTTTACAGCCTTTGCTTTTAATACATGGTTGATGTCGTAAGCCATATCTACCAGCTTCATCCAGTAGCTCCTTTCAGCATCATTCCCAAAAAACCTGGTAAACTCCTGGGTATCTCCCGTTAGGGGATCAATCAGATAAAAATCATAGGGAATTAGGTCATCTAATTCAGGGAAAGCGACATCAGGATCATACGGGCTTTTGAGCACCTTGAAGATCCTGGCTACACCATCCGCTAGTAACCTATCCGTTTGTTTCAATATTTTTCCATATTGATTAATGATGTCAACGACTGGCTTTTCTTTCTCCAACTCAGGGGTCAGGACGCACAGTATCACCGTGTAATCATTGATAGTAGCTGCATCAAAAGACTTTTCATCAATTAAATGAAGCTCCGGATTTTCCTTGGTTATTTGATGTAGAAGTGTGGAGAGGAACTTATTTAGGTTGGTAATCCAGCCTTTGATTCCACCCTCGATGGGCTCATCATCCTTGGATGAATAGATCAATGCTATTTTACCTTTACTACTCATTAATAGACCTATCTCGCTTTATATCAGTGAAGTAAGCAAATTTTTTAATGATTCTAAAATTTACAATCATCACCCGAACAGTACATCTACAATTTCTTCCTCCTTACTTACTTCTCCATTCAATACATCTATCCAGCACTCCAAAATTTCCAAATGCTTAGACATTAGATTGAGTAACTCTTCTTTTCGCATAAGCAGCAGCGTACATTCTGTCCTTGCCACAGCAGAAAAATCAAAAGTATCCGATTCGTTCAGGAGCTTCTCACCGAAGATGCCACCCTCTAACCGCTCACCAACTTTTTGCTCTTCCTCATACAGGTCAATTTCACCATCGAGAACAATATAGAAAGGTGTTAATCCCGAATCTCCTTCGCGAATGATCGGTTCACCCAATCTCACCCTCACCTCCTCGAGTGCCTCCGCCATGTACGTGATCAATTCACCCGGAATTCGCTCAAACAATGCTATTTCCTTCAATCTAAGGACGCGCTGTATCAACAATAACTTCTGATGGAAAAATTCTCCCTCTGCTTTGAATACCGGGGGAAGAATTGCCTTATCTAACTCTTTCTTGGTGGATGGTTTGAGTCTTTTGGTATGATTGTAGTAGGCGTCTTCATCGATCCTGTAAATCACGTAGGCAGCAGTCTGCAGAAGTAATGGATCCGGATTGAACAGATTGGCAATGAGATCGGCAGTCACGTGGGTGCTTAGCTCACTAAAGCGGTACATTGCGAGTGCTTTGGTGTACCTATTGATGCGATTGAAATCCCTATTAATTATTTGAAGTAGAAGATCCTCGTAAGAATCAAAGGATTCGGGTGGATAATTGGCTTGTAACTTTGAAAGCCTCTCGGGAACCTTTAATTCATCCATAATAGGAATCACTTTATCCTTCAGCTCCTCTTCCAAAAAGATGTCCATCATTTCCACAGCGAACGTGATACTTTCTGTAGTACCATTCAAAATGTTGTTCTTCGCCAAGGTTACGCTTTGCGGATCGTAAAGCATAGAAAGCAGGATGAAGATATTATCATAGTTCTTGACATCCTCATCTACCATAGCACTCTTGATGAGACCATCCATTTTGCTTTCAGCCGGGATTTCTAAAGAGGATCGAATATTCCATGCGATATCACCAATCTCAGTCTCTAGGGCAAGCTTGATCCTGGCAGATTGATAATCTCTAGCCACAAATCCGATGTAGCTCAATGAAAGTAGCAATTCTGAAATGATCTTTTTATCAGGAAAATCAATTTTCTTCCATAAAAGCTCAGTAGCTCCCCTGCCACCTATCCTACCCAGGATTTGTACAATACGCAGCATGGTTAGCTGATGCTGCCCGGTTTTATAAAAAGCAGTATCGATGGCATGAAAGGTATTTTCACCAGAAGCCCTCAAAGCCGCCATCGCCACATTACCGTAAGTGGAAAGATGTAGATTCTCAATCAGTATAGGCCATAACTCAGGGCGCTTGACCTTTCCTGAAGTGATCATCGCTGCAGTTCTCACACGTGGATTAATATCACGTAACAGCTCAATAACATAGCTAACGTGTCGGTCTTCAGTTGCTTTTACCAGTAGCCTAGCAGCTTTTACCCTGTCGTCTGCTTCGGTAGACCTTACCAGTTCTTTGATTGAAACATCCGTAAGATGAAACGATGCAGCCTCTTTGAGCTTTCTGTAAGTACGCTTGGCTACTTTAAGTACCTCCTCATCTCCCTCTGTCTTGATGTCTTTGACAATGACCTTTAAAGCTTCCCAGCACAACCGATCACCTAACTTCTGATAGGCATACTTTCGTATGTTGGCTTGTCGATCGTTTAACAAATTGAGCAGCGTAAATTCAAATGCAATCGGCTCAATCTTCTCAAATAGCTGCAAGGCATTTATGACCCTTTCTTCATCTTTAAGCTTAATCTCGTTTTTGATGATATCGAGCATGCTGTTCTCGTTTCTTCGTCCATCGCCTTGAAGACCTGCTTTTTGCTTTTCTAATGTCTTTTTCAGGGTCTTTTTGTACTCCTCAAAAAGCTTGGACGACAAGTACACCACGCACCCTGCCAACGCGAGAATCAAATATGAATAATGGATAAGCTTAAAAAACACCAACAAACCCAGCGCCATCTGTGCGGCCCCAGCCACAAACACAGCAACCTCATTTATTACACCCTCAATTCTTGTTTGGATATCAAACCGGATCTTAATGTCCAAAGGCAAGAAAAACAGCTTAAAAGCAGGATTTTCCAAGGCATCTTTTAATGCAGCGGTGAAGAGCTTTCCTGTACCAGTAAGTACGAAAAATAAGATGAAGTCCTGCGATTTTACCTCATAGCCAAAAATGTGCCCTACTACAATTGCCCCTACCGTAAACAGAATCAAGATCAGCGGCATGGTCATGAGCGCCACTTTCAATCCAAATTTTCCTATGATGTAGTCATTTAGAAAACTCTGGATGAAGAAAGATAGAAGTATGACCGTACCAGAAAAGAATGCCAGAAAATTGGAGAGATCCTCTTCTTCAGGGTACATCGTCTCTGTAGCACTTAAGAAGGTGAAGTCCACAAAAACGTAAGCTCCCATAGAAAATATGAGAAATACTGACAAGAGCCGAAGGTACTTGTCCTTCATCAGTGAGAAGAAATTAACTTTCTCCACCTTCTCTCCTTTTAAAACTTTGGTTGAGCTATTTAAATTGAACTTCAGCGTCAACAAGAGTGTAAAAACGAAAACCCCTACTGCGGCGATCGAGGACATGAGAAGCAGATCATAAGTCTCATTAATAATTCCAGCACCTCTTAGAAGCGGAATACTGAAAAAAGCGATCATAGTGGCCATCAGCTGGCCCGTATCAATCCCTCCTATGATCCTCTTTGACTGCCGTAAGTCAAAAATTCTCCCAAAAATTCCCCAGAAACCCACAAGAATGATGGTAGTTATCGGACCAATCATTACAAATAAAATAAACGGAAGTAACTGGAAAGCCCCTGTAGGGCCTGCTCCCGGATCAGTGAATTCAAAAGCGGTCCTTAATCCACCAATAAAAAGTAAAATGATGAAAGTGGTAGAGAGAACGAGGGTAGAATAGTTGATTTTGCGCTGCAGGTAAACAAATAGCGCTGCACTCATAATCCCAGCACCACCTGCAAAAAAGAAAGCAGATGCTAACCATTCATCACCCAAAATATTAAGAAAGAGTGTCTCAGCCCCAATCTGATAAGTAGCAAGCAAGATTCCCATAAAGAATCCCTTGCCGAGAAGAAGAAGCATAGGCCTCTCTTCTCCGTCCTCACCACCTAAAAAGTGCAAAAAAGACTGGATCATCTCCGGTTGATTTGTCTGGTCAGCTTAAAATCTAGCCCTTTTGAGGCTACGAATTTTCTTTTTTGGTGGTCTATAAGCTCAAAGCCAATGGAAATTTAAACTATTTCTTCTTATTCTTTTTGATTGTGCTTTTTCCCTTTCTTCTCAAATTGCTGTCATAACCCCACATATATGCGATACTGATCGACGCAATGTTGTGATAATATTCGAAATTTTCTCTTTCCGCACCTTCATCAGCTGAATCTTCGTAAGCGAAAAATTCATCATCGTCTGGGCTGTTTCTCGCCATGCTACTATGTACCCAGGTGTACCTAAAATCAATCTGTAGACGATTATGATCGAATACATCAAGTATTACACCTCCACCTGCTGTGAGTCCAAATTGCAACCTGTTAGGTCGTGCAACAAATGCTTTCTTATCTATAAATTCAGTCTCCTGCGCTTTTGAGCTGTTAAAAGTCACTTTGTAGTCCAGCGGAAGCGGATTCCCATCTTCATCTAAAAACTCCTCCTCCAGAAACTCGTCCGATCCTGGAACCAACTTACTGCCACTTCCTCCTAACCAATAAGAGAGTCTGGGTCCTCCATTTACATAGTAATGAAAGGGTAATTGACCAAAAGTCATTCGAAGCATGATCGGTGCAGAGATAAAGTGGTTTGTCATCTCTGCCTGAAGCAAATCTCCTTTTGTGAAGCTGTCGCGCACGGTTTTGGCAATGCGTTCGTACATCAATTCTCCGTATACAGAGTACATCCCTCCCGCAGAATAGCTCACAGCCACCCCTGCTTGCCAATTTAAATTTACGGGTACATTGAAGGTAGTATCAGTTTCATAATTGCTGTCTTCATACACATGGTCAATTAGGCTTCCACCTATTTTAGGGCCAATATAGTACTGTGACTTAAGGCTGAAACTTAAAAAAACCGCACCGACTATAAGTGCAAATCGTGACATTTTGTGCTTTACTAAGATGTAATAATACTAAAAGTAGAGGATCTCGATCAGAGTACAGAGTCCAGTCATACAAATGAAAGACTATTTAGATGAACCTAAGCCCTGATTCGGTTGATATTCCTCTCAAAATACGCTTGGAACAAAAGATAGACATTTAGCTTAAGATCTTTCTGATCTTTCTTCCTTCCTCAAGGTACTTCGAAACCCGATCTCGGTCTTCACTTTCTATTGCTACACGTAGTATCTCCAATTCTTGTTGGTAAGCCTCAATGCTCGCAAGCACCATTCGCTTATTTTCGTGAAAGATCGAACCCCACATGTTAGGCGAGCTCTTGGCCAGACGAACTGTCGACTCAAATCCAGACCCGGCTAAATCCAGAATTACCTCGCCATCCTTTTCTTTTTGAAGGACCGTGTTGCTTAAAACAAAAGAACTAATATGGCTCAAGTGAGAAATGTATGCCAGGTGGCGATCGTGCTCCTCTGCACTCATAAAGGTGAAGTAAAAGCCTGCTGCCTTTGCCAAACCAAGGAAATCTTCAGCAAGTAGATTGTCCGTCTTTTCCTTTTCACAAATAATCAGGTTTTGATTTTGGTACAAAGACGCAAAAGCAGCTCCAGGACCTGAGTTTTCTGTTCCGGCAATGGGGTGTGCAGCCAGAAACTGATTTCGATTTGGGTGATCTTCCACCGCTTCGCAGATGGAGGTTTTGGTGGACCCAAAGTCAACCACAAGTTGATTTTTCTCTAAATCACTCAAAATACCTGGTAGTAGATCCTTGATACTATCCACAGGAGTACCAAGTAGAATCAAGTCTGCCCACTTTAAACCTCCCTTCAGTGAAAAAGCCTGGGAAATAAGGCCTTTCCCCTTTGCGCTTGCAAGATTTTCCTCTGAAATGTCATACCCGGCAAAGGTTAAATCTACTTTGTTGCGCAAGGCAAGTGCAAATGAACCATTTATAAGACCAACACCTACTAGAAGTACTTTTTTCATCGTTGGTATTTTTGTGAAAATTTTAAGCTTATGCGTCCCCGTTTTATACTTTTTGCCTCCATCTTGTTTGGTACCTCATTTCTACTTGCTCAGGAGACAAAGAAAATCCGAACCTTTTATGCAGAGGGTCAACTTAAAGAAGAATATTTTGTGTTGGACAATGATTCCTCAAAGATAGATGGTGCGTATAAGATGTACGATCAGCTAGGTAACCAAATTGTGAGCGGCAATTTTGAGGAAGGGTTGAAGGATGGAGTTTTTAACAACTACTATGCAGATGGTAAGCTACAGCGAACCACGAAATATGTGAAGAACCTACGTCAAGGAGTCACAAACATTTTTTCCTGGAGCGGCACCCTATTACAAGAAGCCACTTTTGCAGACGATACGCTAGTTGGAGATATTAAGTTGTTCGATGCTTCAGGGAATCTTAAAAGTGTGACACAATTCAACAATGGTAAGCCTGACGGGCCCGTATATGACTATTACGAAAGTGGAAGCTTAAAAGAAGAAATCAACTATCAAAACGGGAAACCGAATGGCATTACACGGCAGTACTACCAAAATGGAAACGTGAAGCTAGAAGCTAATTATCAAAATGGGCTTCTCGATGGAGATTATAAAACCTACTATCCATCCGGTAAGCTGGAAACGGAAATGCAAAATGAGCGCGGTACTGGATCAGGATCGCTAAAAACCTATTACGAAAATGGACAATTGAAAGCCACAGGTACGTACAAGAATGGGGGACTAAACGGAGACTATCTGGCCTACTTTGAGAATGGAAAAATACAAAGTCACTACCGCTACCGCAGCGGGCATCGCATGGGTAAAAGCCTCGAATACTACGTCAATGGAAATATCAGGTCAGCATCGGTATACACAGATGGAGGACAAAAGGTGGAAATCGAGGAATTTTCAAAGAAGGGAGTAAGAGTAGCAAAGCGGCAATTAGCAAACGAGAAGCGAACTGGAGAATGGAAGTTTTGGGAGTATGACGGAGAGGTCATAACACGAATTGAAAATTACAAGTCAGATCAACTGGACGGCATCACCTCAATCTACGAGAAGGGGCGTAAAGTCCAGGAGATTACTTATCGTGTTGGAAAAAAGGATGGCGCGTCAATTGAGTATTTCCCTAATGGCAGCATCAAAATCAAAAAACACTACGCGCTCGATAGAATTCACGGAGAGTTCATAGAATTTTACAAAAATGGCGAGACTGCCACTACCGGTCAGTATGTAAGAAATCGAAAACATGGGAAGTGGACTTCATTTTCCCGAAACGGGGAAGTAGAACAAGAAGTATTTTACGAGCACGGAGAGATTCGAGAATAGATTAAATAAAATCAATGATCCTCTTCGATACCATAAAATCTTTTGTAAAAAACAAAGAATACCGTGATCTGGTAATCACTACGGGAGTGATCCTGATCATAGGTACAATTGCTTATCACTACATCGAAGGATGGTCTTGGATCGACTCACTCTATTTTTCATTTATCACACTTACGACCATAGGTTTCGGTGATTTTGCGCCGCAAACTGAAGCAGGCAAGCTTTTTACCATTGTTTACGTGGTGATCGGCGTGGGTATCATACTGGCTTTCATCAATACGGTTTACCAACACTACAGTAGAAAAACCCGAAATAGGGTTGCTAACCAGAATAAAAAACCCGAAAGATAGTACCCGCGAGATCATCAGAGATCAACATGGAGCCATCTGGGGCAAAAAGAATATCCACAGGTCGAGCCCATGCAGTGTTGGTTTCTGTATTTAAAAATCCTGTGATAAAATCTTCATAGGTAGTGCCGACACCTTTGTTCTCTCTCACCAGCGTAACCTTGTGACCCGTATGACCTGCTTTTGGTGATCGATTCCATGAGCCATGCTCTGCGATAAAAGCTGCATTCTTAAATTCTTCCGGAAAAACATCGCTCACACAAAACTTAATACCTAGAGGTGCTACGTGTGGACCCAGGTTTTGAACTGGCTTTACAAAGTCTTCACAAGGAAACTTGCTACCAAACTCAGGATCTGATAAGTACCCGCCGTGACAGTAAGGATAACCGTAATGCGCACCAGGTGTAGCAACTCGATTTAGCTCGCAAGGGGGCTCGTCATCACCAAGTCTATCGCGCCCATTATCTGTAAACCACATTTCATTGGTTTCAGGATGCCAGGTAAAACCTACGGTATTTCTTACGCCACGCGCATATATTTCCCTTGCACTACCATCCGCATTCATCCGCAGAATACTAGCAAATCGCTCATCTTCACTCTCACAAATATTGCAGGGAGCGCCTACCGGAACATAAAGTTTGCCATCCGGGCCGAAGGCAATGTACTTCCATCCGTGGTGCCTTTCAGTAGGCAGATCGTCGTAAATAAGTTCTGGTTTAGGTGCATTACTTAGATCCTGTTCTATATCATCGTATCTCCACAGCTTCGATACCTCTGCTACGTATAAGGATCCATCCTTAAAGGCAATTCCATTGGGCAATCTTAGATCTTCAGCTATTGTAAAAATCTCATCTGCCTTCCAGTCTCCATTGGTATCCTTCACCGCATAGACCTTTCCTCCTCCCCGATTCCCAACATATAATGTTCCCGAGGGCGACAGTACCATGGATCTGGCATTATTGACACGAGCGAACACTTCAATTTCAAACCCTTCAGGTAAATACAGATCATCTAGTTCCAAACCTTCAGCTGAAGTGAGCGCTGTTTCAGGTGCCTTCTCAACCTGAGTGCTGTTAGGTGCCTCTTTTAACCCGGCAGAACAAGCCATCAAAACAGCCAAGCCGGTGATTAAGCCAATTTTCTTCATCTGCATTCAATCATCTTGTTGATTGGGTCTGAACTAAAAAGCAAGGATGTGATCTGGAGTTTTGCTTGAAAGCTGCTTAAGCGGAGGAGCAAATTTGGTAAGCTCAATGCCTACCATCGCTTCTTTGTATTCTTCAAAAGTGGGTGTTCTACCCAAAATTGCTGAGAGTACCACTACAGGGGTGGAAGCCAAAAGCGACTCTCCTTTCTTGCGATCTGAATCTGCCACCACCCTTCCCTTGAATAATCTTGTGCTTGTGGCCATCACAGTGTCACCTTTCTCGGCTTTCTCTTGATTTCCCATGCAAAGGTTACATCCTGGCCTTTCCAGGTACATCATATTTTCATACTCTGTACGGGCAGCACTTTTTGGCGCGCCATCGTCAAACTCGAAACCTGAATATTTTTGAAGGATATTCCAATCCCCTTCCTCCTTTAGCTCATCGATTATATTGTAGGTGGGGGCTGCAACCACCAAAGGTGCCTTGAACTGCACTTTTCCGTGCTGAGCTTCGAGGTTTTTGAGCATTTTAGATACGATCTTCAAATCTCCCTTATGTACCATACAAGAGCCGACAAAGCCGAGATCTACATGCTTTTCACCACCATAGTAAGAAAGTGGACGAATGGTATCGTGGGTATATCTCTTCGAAACGTCTTCATTATTCACATCCGGGTCCGCGATCATCGGCTCCTCGATCACCTCCAGATCCACTACAAACTCAGCATAATACTTTGCGTTATCGTCTGGTGTGAGCGCAGGCTTCTTACCTGATCTGATCTCGTCTATTCTGTTGTTGGCGCGATCTACCAGTCCCTGCAGAACCTGTTTTTCGTTATCCATACCCTTCTCGATCATGATTTGGATACGGCTTTTGGCAATTTCAAGCGATTCGATGAGGGTATCATCTTCCGAAATACAAATGGATGCTTTTGCCTTCATCTCTGCAGTCCAGTCAGTGAATGTAAAGGCCTGATCAGAAGGTAGCGTACCAAGATGAACCTCAATTATCCTACCCTGAAATACGTTTTCACCACCAAACTTCTGTAGCATCTGTGCTTGCGTGGCATGAACAACATCGCGGAAGTCCATGTGTTCTTTCATCTCACCTCTAAAAGTCACTTTCACTGACTCTGGAATAGGCATTGAGGCTTCTCCTGTAGCAAGGGCAAGTGCTACCGTTCCTGAATCGGCACCAAATGCTACGCCCTTAGACATCCTGGTGTGAGAATCTCCACCTATAATAATCGCCCAGTCATCCACTGTAATGTCATTTAACACTTTGTGGATCACGTCCGTCATGGAATGGTACACGTGCTTAGGATCCCTGGCGGTGATCAACCCAAAATCATGCATAAACTTCATCAGCTTAGGGATATTGGCCTGAGCCTTCTTATCCCACACGGACGCAGTGTGGCAGCCAGATTGATACGCACCATCCACAGTTGGGGAAATAATGGTAGCAGCCATTGATTCCAGTTCTTGGGAGGTCATCAGACCTGTAGTATCCTGTGAACCCACTATGTTCACCTTCACCCGTACATCAGAGCCTGCGTGCAAAATCTTGCCAGGCGTAGTACCGACTGCATTTTTGTTGAATATTTTTTCCACTGCAGTAAGCCCTTGTCCCTGCACCGAAACTTCTTTGGATGGGGCATAAACCTGAGGTAAGTCAATACCTAGCGCCTTGGCAGCAAAAGTTTGAAGTTTCTTCCCGAATACGACGGCATATGAACCGCCCGCTTTAATAAACTCCATTTTCTGAGGAGTGAGCGAAGAGCTTATGTCAATCAGTTGCTCTTTCCCGTTGTAGAGTTTTTTCTTTTTGGTGTTTATGGTGAGTACCGTGCCCGTTTCCACTGAATACTTCTCCTCAAGAACAGGGTCTCCCTCTTCATTGAGTACCACATTACCATTCTCATCTTTCTTTTTGACCCAGTTTTTCAGGTCAACTCCAATGCCGCCAGTTACTCCTACTGTCGTAAGAAAGATGGGGGAAATACCATTAGTACCCGCAACAATTGGTGCAATGTTTACAAATGGAACATAAGGACTCGACGGTTTACCGATCCAGAGCGCTACATTGTTTACACCCGACATCCGGGATGAACCAACACCCATGGTTCCCTTCTCAGCGATCAACATTACTGTTTTATCAGGGTGCTTTTCCTTAAGCTCCAGTACTTCCTGTTGACGCTCTTTATTGTGTTCAAAGATACTTTGACCGTGCAGCTCCCTATCTGATCGAGAATGGGCATCGCTTCCAGGAGAAAGTAAATCAGTAGAGATGTCTCCTATACCCGCGATGTACGTAACTACTTCAATCTCTTCCTGCACTTCAGGCAGTTTGGTAAAGAACTCAGCTTTTGCATAACTCTCGATAATCTCTCTGGCGATCTCGTTGCCCTCCTTTAGCCCTTTATCCAGTCGAGCTGTATCTGCTTCGTAAAGAAAAACTTGCGTTTTTAGTACTCCTGCGGCCGCCTTCGCAATCTCTATTTCGTTTCCCAAAGCTAGATCCAAAAGTACTTGCACCGAAGGCCCACCTTTCATGTGAGACAGGAGCTCAAAAGCAAGATTACGATCAATCTCATCCACCAGCTCCTGACCTAGTATAATCTTCTTTAAAAAACTTGCTTTTACTCCTGCAGCGCTGGTGGTTCCTGGAAGCGTATTGTAGATGAAGAACTTCAGAGAATCTTCTCGGTGAGCATTGTTTGCATCTTTGATTTGCTCAATTATTTCTCCCACCAGATTGCCATCATCGATCGGTTTTGGGTGTAATCCCTGACCTTTTCTTTCCTCAATTTCTTTGATGTAATCCTGATACAAACTCATAATCTAACTTCTTTTCAAACCGCTTGTAGAACAACTATCGGAACCAGCTTACCAAGATGAACCTAGATTTCTTGCAGGCTCCGCTTCCTCTATAATTGGCCAACAAAGATAATTCAGAGTTAGTTTGTCGATTGCACTCGAGGTTATCAAGAATATTTCTAAACAATTATAGAATCTCAGATGCGAAAAAAACAAGGGCACCCTTTGTACTTTGCCTCCTTTGCATGCGGAATGAGCTTCGGGTATTAATTATAGTTTAGGTATAAGTATCTGTTGGGAAATGCTTAAGCTTCCCTTTTGCGGGAACACATGGACAATCAAGTTAAATTGCGTTAATATTTTATTCAGCAGCCTCAAACTCGAGCTCTTTCTTCGGTGCGGCTTGATCTGAATTAGTACCCTGAATCAGCAACAAAAGGTCATCCAACATCATGTAGAGACAAGGGACAATCACAAGGATGATCGCAGTGGCAAATATGATCCCAAAGCCAAGTGAAATGGCCATTGGTATTAATTGTCTTGCCTGGCTTGAGGTTTCTGTGATAATGGGTATTAATCCTCCGGCTGTTGTCAAAGTAGTCAAAACGATAGGCCTAAATCTGCGCACTCCTGCTTCCAGCATTGAATCAAATGCAGAGTGCTGACCCCTGTTTTTATTAGCATAGTCAATCATGATAAGCGAGTCGTTCACTACCACACCGGATAGCGCAATTACTCCCATGAGACTTACCAGAGATAAATTATAGCCAAGTAGAATATGTCCGATGACAGCACCTACAATACCGAAGGGAATTGCCATCATCACAATAAAAGGCTGGGAGTAATTATTCAAGGCAATTGCCAGCAGTGCATAAATGATGAGCATTGCGATGGCAAAGCCACCCCAAAGTGCATCTGTGGACTCCCGCATCTCTGCTTGGCTTCCCTCAAATGACCATGTAGTACCGGGATAGTCCGCCCTGATCTGCGGAAGTATGTCTTCGTTAATTGCTGTCAGCACCCGGGTTTGGGCGTTATCCGGTTCCACGTCCATTCCAACATTGATCACACGATTTCCATTTCGCCGGTTAATACTGGTGAATGTGACACCCTCTTTGATTCGTACCACATCATTTAGCGGTACAATGAGGCCGTCAGGCGTTTGAATTACAAAGTCTTCCAGATTTACGAGATCCTTGCGCTCTTCCTCTGGCAATTTTACTCGGACTTCCGTTTCATTTATACCTCGCAGTTGGCGAATTGCCAGCGCTCCAAAAAATGCATCTCTTATTTGAGACCCGACAAACGCAGGGGTCAGCCCAAGACTTCTTGCCTCTGGTAACAATTCAAATCCAAACTGAAGTTTGCCCTTGTTATAATTGTCACTGATGTCCTTGGTTTCGGTAAATTTTCCGACTTGATTAAAAAAAGCGCGACTGGCTTTCTCCAGCACGTCCACATCGGGGTGACTTAAGTCCACACTGATATCTTGCTGCCAACCACCAGGCCCGCGCTCGGCTTCAAACGTTATTTGGTCTACGCCTTGTATCTCTCCTATATTATCTCTCCAAAGCTGTATGAATTCCCGAGCCGTCATATCTCGCTGGTCTGGTGGCCTCATCACGGCCTCAACATCTATAAAGCTCTTTCTTCTTACATTGGTCTTCACCCCCTCGGCTACCGTATACAGATCATGCTCTTCAAACATTTTCATGGTGGATGCAGTGATCTCGTGTGCTATTGCGGCTGCCTGGTCTGTAGTTGTTCCCACTGGTAGCTTTACGCCTGCCTCAATTTCGTCAGCTGCATTCTCGGGCATCAGAACCAAGCCCATATGTCCACTGTAGCCATATCCTCCCACCATGATCAATAGCGCAATAGCAGCGGCAAAGGTGACATAGCGGTACCGCAGACAAATGAAAAGAAACGGTTGATAATATTGGTTAATGAACTTCTTAAAGCCAAATGCCACCTTACCTTGAATTGACTCCCATTTCCTTACGATGTTTATGGGATTCTTTTTTGGTTTGTGCGCTACATGTGAGGGCAGTATATATAAAGCTTCAAAGAGCGAAACTCCCAGTGTCACGATCACTACAGCAGGTAAGGGCCACCAATACTTCCCCGTGACACCTGGCATGAATAAAAGTGGGGTAAATGCAACAATGGTGGTAAGAATGCTAAAAACCACTGGTTTTGCAACGTCTTTCGTCCCGGCAATTGCAGCATCGATGAATCTATAACCTTTCTGCCGGTACTCATAAATATTTTCTCCTACCACAATTGCATCATCTACCACAATGCCGAGTACGACTAGAAAACCAAACATGGAAATCATATTTACGCTGATCCCGAGAAGCGGAAGAAACAGAATACCGCCAATGAACGAGACAGTCATTCCCGTCATCACCCAAAAAGCAAGCTTGTATTCAAGAAACAGTGAAAGAATAGCAAGTACGATGATAATAGCCATCAATCCATTTTCGGTAAGTAAGGATAAACGCTCGCGATAATCCTCTGCCCTATTGCCACTGATACGTACGTTGATTCCAGGCGGAAGTGTTTTTTCAAAAGATGCCAGCATAGCCTTTACTTCCTTCTCAATCGTAAGTGGAGATTGATCACCAATTCTAAATACTTCTACGTCTACCGCATTTTGCTGATTAAACTGACCGTGAAAACCTTCTTCTTCAAAGCCGTCGGTAATGTTTGCAATGTCACCTAGTTTGACGGTAGCACCTGTGGTGGATGAAATAACATCAATCTCTGCAAACTGCTTGGCCCAGGTCTTTCGTTCCTCCATCCTTAGGGTAATCTCACCGGTTCGTGTCTCCACCGCCCCTGCCGGCACATCTTGACTTGATTGCCGAATGATCTCTGCAACCTGACCCAGTGTGATGTTATATTCAAGTAACTTCTGACTTGGTATTTCTACATGCGTTACAAACTCAGGGACATTTCCAATTTCTACTTGAGTAATGTTTTTATTACTCAGAAGAATATTCTTAAAACGTTCTGCAAAAAGTCGCAGGGTCCAAATGTCCGCGTCTCCGTAAAGTCCTACCTCGATTACATCTCGTTGATTGGCTTGCAGCACTACTTCCGGGCGCTCTATCTCTACCGGGAAAGTTTGTATCCTATTTACAGCCTGGTCAATATCCTGAAAGGCCTTCATTCTTTCGGTTCCAACAACCAACTCTACAGCAACATATCCTACTCCCTCCCTTGCCTCCGATGTAATTTCTTTTATTCCCTGAACTCCTCTAATGGCCTCCTCCACGGGCAAGAGGATTCCCTCCTCTACCTCTACAGGGGAAGCTCCGGGGTAGGTCACACTCACTCTTACAATGTCCAGTTCAAACTGCGGTAGAACTTCTTTCTGAATGCTGTACATGGTAAAGAATCCACCTCCTACCAGAAGCAACATGATCAAATTGGTGGCCACACTATTTCTGGCAAAAAAACCTATCGCACCCTCTTTATTGTCTCCACTTGAAAGATGCTTACTCATACTCGGCTTCATTTGAAAGGCGCAGATCAGCCCCTTCAACCACTGTTGAAAGACTTGTAGTGATTACATGCGAATCTGCTGACAAGCCATGCTGGATATACGCAAAATTCTCATCTTGAAAACCTATATCCACTTTCTTGACCTCCAGCTTATTTTGATCATCCATTAACCAGACCGTTTGGTCTTTTCTAAGAAAATCTCGATCCAGTCTCACAATACCCTCAAGTTTTCGGGCAGGAATGCTGGCTTCTAGAAAAGAACCTATTAAGAGATAAGGCTCCTCAGGGTTTTGAGAGATAGTAGGATTTTTTACTGTAACTAAAACCTGTGCAAATCGCGTTTGATTTGATAAGGTACCGATCAATCTGGAGAGCTTTCCAGTGCGGTACTGGGTACTTTTCCAAGCAGAATTCCGCAGTATTACTTCGGCAGCATTAGACCCGCTACCATTCAAGTCAAGCCACTCTATTTTCGATGCGGGCACATTGAGTGTTACCCAAAACTCTTTCACCCCTACCAATCTCCCGAGCACATCACCGTTATCTACCTGAAAACCAATATTTGCGTTTCTGGAAATAATCTGTGCATCGAACGGAGCCCTAATGACCGTTCTCCTGAGATTTAGGGCTGCCTGTTCTACTTGTGCCTCTGCCGCTTTTACATTGGCCTTGGCAATCCGAAGCTGCGGTTTTCGAAGAAGTAGTGCTTCGTTCTCTACGGAAATGCTTTGGGAAGATTGTTTGTAGTCGTACGCCGCTGCTTCCTGTCTGCCTAGCTCGAGCTCTAGCTGGGCTTGTGCCGTTTCCAACTCGGTTTTGCGCAGCTGAAGGACATTTTCAAAATCAATTGGATCTATCTTGACCAAAATGTCGCCCCGGCGGACCATATTCCCTGGCATAAATGCTTCGGAAACGAAAATAACTTCCCCGAAGACCTGAGAACTAAGATCTATATCTTGAGAGGGGCTTACCGTTCCCGATGCTTTAATAATCGGGCGAAAATCTCCCAGCTCAGGGTTGATTGTCTCCACAAGCATTGCAGACTTTTTAGTGGCACCTTCGATCTCCGCAGTGGGTTCTGTGGAAAAAATCATAAAAGTCACACCAAAGCAAACCACAACGATTATTGCAATTGAAATAATGGACTTGGACCTATTCATGAATCAGAATGGTTAAAAACTGCGATATACTACAGAGAAAACAGAGAAGAATCTTGAGTGGTTTTGAGAAATAATTTGAATACTGAGCAAAGGCTCAAGCTTCTACTTCCTCTAGTGGTTCCACCCACATCCCATTCACTTTAATTAGCTCGATCAACTCATCCAATGCATTTTCTGATGGAACTCCACGTTTCACGACCTCTTGACCTTTGTAAAGCGTAATCTTTCCTTTTCCTGACCCTACATATCCAAAATCCGCATCCGCCATTTCTCCGGGTCCATTCACTATGCAACCCATGATACCAATCTTCACGCCTTTTAAATGATCGGTTCGCTTCCTGATCATCGCAGTAGTCTCTTGCAGATCAAACAAAGTTCTACCGCAGGATGGACAGGAGATGTACTCTGTTTTTGTAATTCTTGCACGTGCTGCCTGAAGTATTCCAAAACCAGTGTTGTTTAAAAGTTTTAGCTGATCTATTGCCGGTTGATCTTCCGGGGAAAGCATGATACCATCCCCAATTCCATCTATCATGAGCGTACCGGCATCTGTAGATGAGTAGATCATGGTCTCATCCTCTTCCAGCTCAGGGTAACTGAAATTCAGGATTATTGGTACGTGAATCTCACGATGCATGAGTTCAATTACAAACCTTCTGATACTGGCAGTTTGGTGGCTATTTTTTGAATGCAGGAGCAGAACAGTATTTGAGTGCTTTTCTAAGAAGCTTAAAACGGTCTGCGATAGTTGATCTGAATTACAAGAGAGAAAGTTCAACTCTTCGTGTAGGGTATCGATCTCAGAAATCTCGGTGATGAGGGGAAAGGTGTTTCTCTTATCCTGGATTTTGAGCCAAGTAGTGTAGTTAACAACTTCTTTGAGGCCATTAGGTAACATAAATTCCAAAGGGCTACTTCCTGTATATAGATAGTCTGCACCCAAATCATTCATACCCCACTTATCCAGCTCAGGAAGGTAAGTATGGCCAATCGCTTTAAGGTCCTTCATTGCGATAGAGGATCTCTTTGAAAAATCCGCTATTACACGAGGAACATTATCTGCGCCGAAATTCAACACTTCAAGTGTTTTTCTTCTCTTAAACTCAAAAGGATTGATCGGAGACTCCTTTTGCAGCGGCTCAATGAACTTTTGATCATCCTTCTTAAATAACCTATCCACCATGACCTTAGCCACGGGGGCTTCTACTTAAGGCTCTTCCGTAAGCGAAACTCTTATGGTATCTCCAAAACCATCCTCAAGCAGCGTACCAATTCCCACCGCTGATTTTATTCGGCCATCTTCTGCTTCACCTGCTTCTGTCACGCCCAAATGCAGTGGGTAAGGCTCAAGCCCTTCTTGGTCTAATCTGCTAACGAGTAAACGATAAGCCTGAACCATCACCTGTGGATTGCTACTTTTCATGGATACAACCAACTCTTTATAATCCATCTTTTCGCAAATACGGATGAACTCCAAAGCAGATTCTACCATACCATAGGGAGTATCTCCATATCTACTCATGATCCGGTCTGACAATGAGCCATGGTTTGTCCCAATCCTCATAGCAGTTCCATGTTCTTTACAAATCTCTACTAGCGGAGCAAACTTGTCCTCTATGCGTTGGAGTTCATCAGCATATGCCTGATCTGTATATTCAATCTCCTCGAATCGCTTCCGGTCTGCATAATTGCCAGGATTGACCCTTACTTTTTCTACGATTTTTGCAGCCAGTTCCGCAGCGTTTGGGGTGAAATGTATATCTGCAACCAATGGAACTTCACAACCTAGTTTGCGCAGTTCGTTTCTAATGTTCTCAAGATTTCGGGCTTCTTTAATACTTGGTGCAGTAATCCGCACATATTCACATCCTGAATCTACCATCCTTAAAACCTGATCTACTGAGCCCATAGTATCCATGGTATCTACGGTAGTCATTGATTGCACCCTAATTGGATTATCTCCTCCTAAAGGAACACCTCCAATATTTACTTCTCTGGCTCTTCTTCTTTTGTATTGCGTGAGGCTATAGCAATACTTAAGGCTTAGGATGCTATCACTGGTCATGTCTGGTACTTTCAGATATCTCCAAGTTGTGGACGTAAGATCAGGTCTTCAATCACCGTTCGGCTACTTAACTCATAGGTGCTTAGTATAGTTTCAGCGATATCTTCTGGCTTCATGAAACGATCGTCAGGTAGCTCCACGCCATCCCAACTTGGTGTTTTTACTGCACCTGGAAGTACCGTAGTTACTCGTACACTGTCTTCTAGCAACTCTTGTCTCAAGGCCTGTGAAAACCCATAAAGTGCAAACTTGCTTATGCTGTATGATCCGCCATTAGGATACGCCTTTAGGCTAGCTACGGAACACATATTAAAGATGTGACCTCTTTTGGATTTCCGCATTTGTGGCACTAAACCCCGCGTGAGCCAGTAAGCACTCATCAGATTTGTGTTGAGCATTTTTTCCAGCACACCATCCTCCTCTTGCAGCACTTCACCAGGCAGAAAGACACCTGTATTGTTAATCAAAATTTCTACAGGTTTATTGGTAAGTCGAACAAACTCCATAAAATCAACCACACGTTCCTGCTTGGAAAGATCAGCTTCGTACGTATGAATCAAGACACCATATTGCTCTTTTACTAAATTCCGTAAATCCAAAAGTGCCTCTTCACTCCTCGCACAAGTCGCGACGCTATAGCCTTTACTTGCAAATAGTAATACGATTGACCTGCCAATACCTTTTGTACCACCGGTAACAACCACCAGCTTTTCTGAATTGTCCATTTATTTTCTGGTTACTCTATTGAGTGTTATGTTTGGCAAAACTAACTGCTCAGGGACGGTCATTAATGAAGAGCCTCGGAAAATTCGTTTTGTTCATCGGTCAGCTCTTTGTGAGAAGGGAGTCCTTCGGTACTTACGCCAGAAGGGTAATTGACGAGAGCATCAAGGTAGGCTACCAATCCGTCTTCATTGTGGCGATTGTTTCGGCTTTTATGGGAGCAGTCACCACAATCCAGACTGCCTTTAACCTGATCTCACCCCTTATTCCAGATCCAGTAATAGCCTTGGTCGTCCGAGATATGACGCTGATAGAACTGGCACCCACGATTACTGCAATTGTCTATGCAGGAAAGGTAGGTTCTAACATTGCCGGTGAACTAGGCACAATGAAAATCACCGAGCAAGTGGATGCGCTAGAGGTTATGGGGATCAATGCTTCCTCTTATTTGGTACTTCCTAAGATCATCGCCTCGGTCTTGATGTTTCCAGTGCTGGTAATTATTGCGGCCTTTATTTCAATTTTTGGAGGTTACTTGACCGCCTCAATTACAGGTGTAATTACGCCTACTGATTATATCAATGGAATTCAGATGGATTTCATCTCTTTTCAAGTAGTTTTTGCCATGATTAAAGCGATCGTTTTTGGCTTTCTGGTTGCGGCTATCAGTTCTTTCAAAGGTTTTTTCACTACCGGTGGTGCTTTGGAAGTTGGTCAATCGAGTACCAAAGCAGTGACCAGCAGTTGTATTGCCATTCTTGCTGGAGATTATCTTCTCGCTTATTTATTAGGCCCCTTATTGACTCCATGATCCAAGCAAGCCACATATCTAAGTCTTTTGACGGAAGAGAAGTGTTGGAAGACATCTCGATGGATTTTGAGGCAGGAATGGTGAATATGATCATAGGTGCTAGCGGTACGGGAAAAAGCGTACTCCTTAAATGCATGGTAGGTTTAGTAAAACCAGATACCGGAGACGTTTTTTATAATGATCGAGAATTTACCAGAGCCGAAAAGGACCTTCAGACCGAAGTGAGACGGGAAATGGGAATGTTATTTCAAGGTGGAGCCTTGTTTGACAGTCAAACTGTGCAGGAAAATGTCATGTTTCCGTTAAACGTTCTTACGAAGCAAACCCCTGAAGAGAAGCTGGATCGAGTAAATTTTTGTTTGGAAAGGGTAGGATTGGAAAATGTGAATGAAAAGATGCCCTCAGAAATTTCCGGTGGCATGAAAAAGAGGGTTGGGATTGCACGTGCCATCGTAAACAAACCCAATTATTTGTTTTGTGACGAGCCCAATTCAGGTCTGGATCCGCAGACTTCCATTCGAATTGACAACTTGATTAAAGACATCACAGACGAGTATAAAATGACCACAGTTGTAGTTTCGCACGACATGAATTCTGTTTTGCAAGTAGGTGATCGAATCAACTACATGTACAAAGGAAAAGTGCTATGGACAGGCAATGGTGACGATATCGGCGATTCAGATGTAAAAGAGCTGAACGATTTTGTATTTGCTGGGAAACTTATGAAAGTCGTAAAAGACAAACTGTAGAGTAATGCATCGGAACTTGCTACTTACAATCATCACGCTGGTTTTAACAACTGGTTGCTACAAAACCTTGGAGCTTGAAGGGTTTGATAAGCAAAAGTGGACTAGCCACGGAAATGACTGTACCAACTACAGAATGGAAGTGGTTGATCATTTATTGAAAAATGACTCAGTGCTTCTGGAAAGTACTCAAAATGAGATCGAAAGTCTCCTTGGACGAGCTGATGAGCATGAGTTATACGAAAGAAACCAAAAGTTTTTTCACTATCGGCTCAGCACTCCTTCCAACTGTGCTGAGACGGATGCAATCTCGTTTCTGTCCCTCAGATTCAATGCCATGGGACGTGTGAATCTTGCGCAAGTAATGCTTAGGGAACCTGAGGGAAATTAGATAGGGTTGGTCTAGCCTGCAGAGATTACTAGACCATCAGCTATTGTACAAATCAGCTTCTTTAGACGAAAGCACTGAAAATGTTGGTTCGAAATTCCGGCCAATTTTCGTAATTTCCACGGTATCTATCTGATTCAATACCTAAACCAACCGCTAAAATCCTCATCATGCAGCTATCCAAAATCCGAATTGAAATTAAATGGGCTTTAATTTTTGTAGCGATGACCTTACTATGGTTGTCTCTGGAAAGAGCTTTTGGCTTCCATGATCAGTATATTGAATACCACCCAATAGTCTCAGGATTTATTGCGATCCCAGCCATCCTAATTTTTGTCTTAGCACTTCGAGACAAACGTAAGTCTTTTTACGAGGGGGAAATGACCTATAAGCAAGGGTTGATCACAGGAGTAGTGGTAAGCTTAATTGTTGCGCTTTTTGTACCAATCACTCAATCGATTATCAGTTTCGTGATTACACCTGATTATTTCGAAAACGCAATTTCCTACTCCATAGAAAGCGGTCAGGTAACAGAAGAAGAGGCTAAGAATTATTTCAATTTAAAGAGCTACATCATCCAGGGAGTTATCTCCACACCTATCCTTGGAACAGCTACAACACTCATTGTGGCCATTTTTACGCGAACTAAGTAGCTAACATGGTTGGCACTAAAATGCCTATAAGACGGTAGTCTTACTACTTGATTTTAATTACTTTCAATCAACCTGATGACCAGTTTCTATCTTTAAGCTGACACCAGCAATATGGAACGAAAAGCAAAGCAGAGAATAAAGACCCGAACTATCGTATCGGTGACCGTGCTGCTAGTAATATTGCTCGGATTTTATACGTTCCTGAATCTTGGTCAACGATTTGCAACCCAAATATTGGGTGACCTGGTCGCAAGGCAAACCAATGGTTTCTACTCCCTAGATTTTAGCAAGCTAGACATCAACCTCTTGGATAGAGAGATACAAGTTGAAGACCTGTATTTGCAAGCTGATTCCGCAAAAATTTCTTCAGAAACAGGGCTAAATACCATCTATGAAGTTGAGCTTTCAAAGCTGATCATCAATTTTGAATCATTGATGAAGTTGTATTTTCAGCGCACGTTGGAAATAGAGAGCATGCGTATCGTAGATCCGGAGATACGGATGCAGCAACTAGGGGAAAAGACCAGCCGTGCAAGCACTTTCAGTTTAAAAACAGGGAATCTCTACAAGGCGCTATCAGATTACTTGACCGTGCTAAAAGTTGACTACTTCCGAATACAAGACGGGGACCTTAGCTACAATAGTGATCAATTTTCAGTAGGTAACATCGATTTTCAGGTTCAGAACTTACTTCTGGATTCAGTCGCTCGAAACAATGTTTTCTACTCGGAAAAGGTATTCCTGGAGGTACAAAATCAAAAGTACTTTTTGCCAGATAGTGTTCATGAGATCGCTTTTGACCGATTCGTTCTTTCCACGGAAGATTCGATTCTAAGATTTGAAAACCTCTCTATCCAACCCACAGAGAATTCAGGAGTCCTCTTTGAAGATGAAAATGACTTTAACGTGTATGATGTTCTGATCCCCGAGCTCGCAATCAAGGGAATCGACTATCAATCAGCGTATCGAGATAATCACCTAAGTATTGATCAACTAGTTTTCACAAATCCTCAAATTTTCATCGACGATGAGTCACACGGCACCAGACCTGATTCTGGCGATGATAACTCAATCTTAAGCCTGTTATTTACCGTTTTCAAGAAAGTAGAAATTGGTGAGTTAGCAGTTAAGAACGCAGCATTAGATCTAAAAATCAACAGTAGTCAATCTTACCAGAGACTAAAATCCGAAGAAACTAGTATCTCATTTTCTAATATTCGAATTGACAGTTCAAACTATCGCTTTGACAAAAAAACAGAGTATTTCGATGGTGTCTCATTAGAAATAAAAAACTATGACTATATCCTCCCGGATAGCGTACATGAGGTCACTCTTGAAAACCTAACGCTAAATTCAGAAGACTCCACTTTGCTAATTCGATCACTAAGGGTCAAAAACAAAAGATCAATCCAACCGACCGAAAAATTGAATATTGAGATTCCCTTACTTGAAATGACTGGCTTTAATTATCAGGAGTTATTTAATAAGCGGCTGGTTGTTCGCAATCTCCTAGTAGATCGCCTCAACCTAACACTTCCACAAAGTGCCCGAAATGCAGAACATAATGACAATTCAGCCTCGCTACAAGGTTTCTATAGAGAGGTGGCTCCTTTCTTTGACGAAATGTTGATTAAACGATTTACAATCGGTAACGCGGCTATTTTAAGTTCTCCAGCCTTGACAATCGGCTCAGCGTCATTGGATTTGGAACAGATAAATATGAATGCTGCCACAAAATCATTTTCTGATCTTTGCATCGCCTCTTCCGTCACGCTAAGAGATGTTACATTCGATCAAGACAGCATAAAGCTGGAGGGTAATCAAGTTAAACTCCGTGACAACTTCAGTCGACTGGTTCTTCAAAACTGGGATGTCAAAATTGAAATGAAGGATATGCAGGTGAACGGCCAATTCGATACCCTCCAGATTTCAGCGCTTTATCCTGATAGCGTTCTTGCTGGGAATATTATGAGTTTTCGAAAAGCCTTGGTAAAATCACCCCAACTTCAGCTAAAAATACAAACTAGCAGCAACAAAGATCAAAGTCTGGCCTTCGGTATGGAGAAAGAAATTGTGATTTTAAATGGTAAAATCGAGGCGCAAATTGATTCAGCGTACATTAGTGTTGATGAAATAGATACTGACTTTTATCTAGGGGACAGTATCGCGTTGCATAATATCTCTGCGCAGCAAATAATTACAGAAATTCCTTCTTTGCATCACCAAATGCAGATACGTGAGTTGGGTTATGACACCTTAGCGGATGAAATTCGCGCAGTAGGAATTGGAATTAAGCCGCTAGACAGAAAGGATACGACCATTTTTCAGGTAAGTCTGAGGCTACCAGAAATTTTGCTGAGCGGAGTAAAGCAGGATCAGTTCTTTAAAGACGGATTTTTAACCGCTGATCGAATTATTATTCAGGAACCTGATCTTCTCTTTACACCTGCGGGTCGGGATACCGTGTTGACAGCTACAGATCTTGAAGATCAAAAGAAGACGAAACTTGTAGTAAATCAGCTAAGTATCATAGATGGTAATCTTGCCTTGGAAAAAAATGCAGGACCACTCAGGAAGCTCAAGGTGAAAGACTATTCAGTACATCTTAGGAATCTAGATTACCAGGATCTCAACTCAATCTTTGATTCTGAGAGCATTCAAGTTGAGATTGGAGCCGTACTTCCGGAGCTCACTTCAGGGACAGAATTTTCTACGGAAAGCATAAAATTCGATTCTCGCGAAGAACTTCTTTCAGTTACTTCGCTACAATATTCTGATTCAGAAGGCTCCATCGATATAATAATACCCAACATCGACCTTATTGGCTTGGACCTGGCAAGATCCACGAGAGAGGGTGGTTTGATTGCCAATTCGCTCCTATTCAGCGATCCGGAAATAACCTTCACAAAAAAGAAGCAGACCATAAAAAACGGAACTGAGATGCTTTCTGTCCCGCCTGTTTCTTTGGCATCTCTAAATCTCCAAAACATCAATTTCACTTACCTTGATTCCAGCTTCTCAGAAAAGTTTAAGCTGATTGGAGCCGACCTAAGTCTATTAGGGGTAAATCAGGAAGGTCCGATTTCTCTTGATCTTTTGCTGCAAGATTGCGAGGATGTGATTCTCTCCGGTCCCTCTGTTACAGTCCCTGTGAACCAACTTTATGAGGTACAGGTTGGGCCCTATTGGTTTAGCAGCGCGCGCCAAACACTGGCTTTACAAGACGTAGTTTTTAACCCACTCACTACAAAAGAGGAATTCTCCGCCCGGCTATCCACGCAGAAAGATTGGTTTAAAGCTGATGCCAAAAGCTTGCAAATTTCCGGTTTAGATGCGCTTAAAATACTTAAGGATTCAAGCATCCACATTTCCAAAATCGAGCTTCAAGAGTCAGACTTACTGGTTTATCGAGATAAGAGACTACCCTTTCCGGAAGATCAAGTCGGTCAACTTCCAGCAGAACAGATAGCAAGTATTCCTATGCCAATTCGCATAGATACGCTTTTGGTGAATGGAAAAGTTGCTTATGAAGAACATCCTGAAGATTACGACATCACTGGCATCATCACTTTTGACCAGATGAAAGCACAGGTTACCAATCTGACTAACATTGATATACAACCAAATACTTTGATGCGTCTGGATGCAACTGGCAAAATCATGAACGAGGGGAACTTTCAGGTCAAAGCAAAATTTGAACTAGGTCATCCGAGGCAGCGCTTTAACTTTCAGGGTATTGTGAAAGACCTGCCCATGGATTCGCTCAATAAAATGTTGAGCCCTGTGGCGAGTATCAAAATAAAGGACGGCTGGGCGGAGAAAATTGAATTTAACTTTCTGGCGGATGACTCGCTGGCTATTGGTAACATGACATTTTTATACAAGGACCTCAAGCTACAGGTACTCAATACCAAAAAGCACGAAACGAATCTGAAGAGTGGATTGATGAGCTTCTTCGCAAACACCTTTGTGGTGAGAAAGAAAAACCCACGCTTTCTCTTCCCCAGGAAAGGTCGTATCTACTATAAAAGAGACCCCAGCAGAGCGGTTTTTGGCTATTGGGGTAAAAGCTTACTTAGCGGAGCTGTAAGCAGCGTCGGTATTCATAAATCGGACCGACAGGAAAAGAAAGATGCAAGAAATGCGGAGAGGTGATCGACCTTAGCTTTTGATGGGCTTAGCTTTTTCGGAAGGTTTTGCCGGTGATCCCAGCACCAGCCAGGTGCCATTCGGCTGTTTCTGCAACTGAACCTCTATGTAGGTTCCCTCAGTCCAGTGGATCAATAGTGCTTTAACGTCTGCGGGTTGATTGGGTCGCTCGCCGTATAGTTTATACGTGAAATAAGTTTTTTGTTCACAGGCTCCCAACTCGACACACCGGACCTCAATACCATTCGCTCTACCATCCTTTACCAGGAGTTTCATTGCGTTGGTGTAGTTTCCAGTGTAGAAATTTTCAGTATAGTATTTCGCAACCTCCTGAAAATCAGTCCTATCAATCTCCTGTGCTTTACAATTAAACCCTCGGAAAAGAGAAACTAAAAAAACGATCGTAGCTGATAGGAAAAATTTGACACCCTTCATAGAAGCAAGGTACTCGTTTTTTCCCTCACCTTACTTGGGCATACTTTAACGGAGTAATTTTTTCATAGGTCCAAACGTATCCGGTACCTTGACAGGCGATACATGTTTCACCTGTGTAGTGTTTTCCGTTTTTACATTGAGATGCTGAGCATTGCCTTTTGATTCTTTTCATAGCTGGTATTTGTCAAATTTGATGCCATCACAAACCCTTCTACTCTTAATCCAATTTTAAATACACTCAAAACGGTAATTTGTTTTTAAAGCAAAGCTAGCTTCTGGTAAAAGCGCGTACAATCATCACAATCACTGCACACAAAAACATTAAAATGGAGATTTTATTTATAGTGTGCATGGCTTTTATATTGAAGTTTTTTGGTCTGTTAGGATCTTTCTTTCGAAAGAAATAGCCGAATACCTCGGAAAAATCAAAATATCGTACTTTCTCTCGTTGGTTATTTTCGGACGGAGCCTCACTTTTCTGTTGCATAGTTGATAAACGGCGCTTGGTAAAAAGTGTTAATGAATAATATGCAATTCGGTTGCATATATTACTTTTAAGCAATGGAAGTGTCTGAACTCAAAGCGATTATAAAATCTCACGGTCTACGGGTAACAGACTGCCGGACTGATGTGATGGGTCACTTTATTAAGAACAAAGGAGCTTTATCCCAAAGTGATCTAGAGAAACGGTTAGAAAAATATGATCGTGTAACGCTCTACAGGACATTGCATAGTTTCTTAGACTCAGGAATAATCCATAAGATACCCAACGATACCGGCATTGCCACCTATGGACTTTGCCACAACACGTGCAGCCCCGAAAAGCATTTTCACGACCACATTCATTTTAAATGCAATAGCTGTGGGACCATTGAGTGCCTCGACGATAAGAAAGTACCGAATATCACCGTTCCCTTAGGCTATAAGATGGAGCACGTTAACTTGATCGTGGACGGTATTTGTGCTTCTTGTGCTTAAAAAACAAAAAATTCAACTTAATTAAGAATTTA
The DNA here is from genome assembly GCA_039026695.1 of Bacteroidota bacterium. Taxonomy (GTDB): domain Bacteria; phylum Bacteroidota; class Bacteroidia; order Cytophagales; family Cyclobacteriaceae; genus Ekhidna. The sequence continues at coordinate 42,431 of JBCCLV010000004.1, read as the reverse complement.
TTGGACTACTGATTGCGTAAGAAAGTGTCTTGCACGAAATTTACTATTTAAATTGGTTCTAAATAATAGAACCCAGTATTCAGCGGCAAGAAATTGAAGCCTGAATGTTGCAAATCTCATCCGACCACCAGTAAATGAAGACCTTAAGTTTTTCTGTCTTAATACTATGCGCACTGCTCACGTTCCCTGCACTTTCACAAGAAGGAAGCTGCAACGGAAAGATCATTGGGAAGGTCCTAGATGAAGAAACGAAAGAACCACTACCCTTTTCCACCATACAGGTAGTAAATTCATCCATCGGCGAAATCAGCGATGCAAATGGGAACTTCACATTGACAAATATCTGCGGTGACTTTGTTGAGTTTGAAGTGCGGTTCTTAGGCTACAAAACAGCAGTACACAACCACGATTTTCGTACCACTACAGGCTCCAAAACTGTTCATCGCATCTATCTCACACAGGATGACAATATGCTAGAAAGTGTGGTCATTGAGGGAGAAGAAATTGTGGGTCAATTAGAATCTATGTCAGTAGAGAAGATTGATAAATCTCAACTTGAAGTCCAAACCACACAATCACTTGCCTCAGCTATTGGAGACCTACAAGGCGTCTCCTTCACTTCTGTAGGATCCAATGTACAGCTGCCTATCATTCACGGGTTATATGGAAATCGGATTCTCATCATTAACAATGGTGTGAAGCACGGCTTCCAAAACTGGGGTGCAGAAAATGCACCGGAAATAGACATCAACAGCGCAGAAAGTGTCTCTGTAATAAAGGGCGCTGCGGGCGTACGTTACGGGCCTGAAGCACTCGGTGGTGTGGTATTGATTGAAGGCAATCCACTAGAACTCTCTAATGACTTTTATTTGGGAGTTTCTACAGGCTACCAGACAAACGGTCGTGGGTATTTCGGAAACGCCTACCTTGGGCAAGGATTTGGGAACTTCAGCTTTCATGTAGGCGGCAATTACGAGCGAGTTGGAGATCGATTTGCACCAAATTACGATTTACAAAACACGGGCATGAACGAGATTTCGGGAAACCTGGGTCTACGTTACAATTTTGACAATTGGGATATTAAAGGATACTATAACTATGTGAGGCAAGACCTTGGTATCTATAGATGGTCCGTAGCAAATAGTTTCTCCTTGTTTTCTCGATTGGTGGCACGTCCAGGACCCGACGACCCTAATATCAGGGACTTCTCCTATGATATTGATGAGCCTCGTCAAGAAGCAAGACATCATTTGGCCAAAGTGGAAACAGAGTGGTTTACCTCCCTTGGAAGATTTTTCCTCTTGGTCAGCTATCAAAACAACACAAGAAGAGAATTTGACGTGAGAAGAAACGCTGACCGTCCTATCATAGACCTTACACTCGAAACCACAGATAATCGACTGGAATGGGATCATCCTTCGCTCGGTAAAATTGAAGGTACTGTGGGTGTTCAGTATTTTTCTCAAAACAACGATAATAATCCTGGCACTGGAAATGTCCCTTTCATCCCAAACTATAATAACAATAGATTCAGCGCATTTGCGATTGAAAGTCTTGAGGCAGGAAAAAACACGTTTGAGATAGGACTCAGATTTGATCATGAATTTAATTCCGTTAGGGGTAGAGAGCAAGATCAAAGTATTTTTAGGAATGAGTTCTCATTTACCAATGTGACAACATCTCTAGGTTGGGTCAGTGATTTTGCGCAAGGATGGCAATTCAGAAGTAACATCGGGACAGCATGGCGCACACCCAATATGGCAGAACTTTACACTTTTGGAGGCCATGGCTACAAACTTGAGTACGGTTTATGGAGATATCAGGAAAGCACGGATGGAGGCATCAGCACAGATAACATTTTAAGCGGCGAGGATAAAGATGTGAAAGCCGAAAAAAGTTATAAATGGACCAATGAGATTAGCTATCGAAAGGGAGGAAAAGTTTTGACTTTTACTGGCTATGTCAATTACATCGACGATTTCATTTTTGATCGTCCTTTTGGAGTCGGCAACTTTCGTTGGGTCTTTAGCCCGGCATACATTTATGATCAAAGTGATGCACTTTTTATTGGTGGTGACCTGACGTATCGTTGGCAAATAAATAAAAACCTAAATACAACCCTTGGTGGGAGCTTTTTGTGGTCAGAAAATGCGGCAAGATCAGAACCATTGATTAATCAACCACCTACCAATTTAAACCTTGAAGTCTCTTGGCAAACACCAAGACCTGCTTTTCTAGATCAATCAAAAATCACGCTTCAAGCTGCTTATCTTTTCGAGCAATTTCAGGCTCCCAGGACAATTGCCCCAGAGTTACTTGACGGAGATCCAAACAACGGAGAAGTGGAAGTAGATCTCGCATCAGAGATTTTTGATTTTAAAGATCCTCCTTCGGGATACTTTTTGGCTAATGCGAGGTGGGAATGGAAGTATGCTAGGTTGGGTGGACAAGTAGAGGTCCGCAATATTTTTAATACTTCTTACCGTGACTATTTGAATCAAATGCGGCTTTTCATTGAAGATCTGGGTAGAAATATCCAAATTTCTTTGAATTACAAGCTGTAGAATCCGCAATTTTTGCAAATAAACATTGTTCTGAAAGTAGGGATTCCCTACTTTCGCAACAATATTGCATAATTTAATACATATGAAAAATTTTAAGAATTACCTTCTAGCGAGTGCGCTAGGTTTCGGATTACTCCTTTCCAGTTGTGGGGACGATGATGCTCCAGAAGAAGAAAACGTTGTTGAGGTTTTCACTGACGTGACGTTAATCTTTACTCCTACGAGTGGTACACCAGTTACTGCATCAGCCACTGACCCTGATGGAGCAGGTGCATCTCCATTGGTTGTTTCAGGTCCAATCAATTTGGCTGCAAATACTTCGTACACTTTAACATACGATATCAAGAATGCTTTGGATCCTAACGATGTTGAAGATATAGGAGCTGAAATCTTGGAAGAGGATAACGAACACCAATTTTTCTTCCAATTCACTGATGGAGCTTTCACTGACCCTACTGGTAATGGTAACATCGGTGCAAGTGGAACAGTAAATTATGATGACATGGATGAAAACGGTTGCGTAGTTGGTTTGGAAACTAGCTGGACCACAGGTGACGCTCAAACAGCCTCATTTCGTGTCAATCTGCAGCACCAACCAGGAGAAAAGACTTGCTCTACAGGTTCCGATACAGGAGACACGGATTTTGATTTGACTTTTGTTTTAAATATTCAGTAAAATCTGTTTAGTGAGAAAAGAAAAGCCATCCGGTTGCCGGATGGCTTTTTTTGTAATGGATAACTTGATAAATTAATCAATCAAAGATCGAAGCTTTAGAGATACTTCTTTTTCCTCACCTCCTTGATTGATAACTAAGCTTACTTCCTCACCTTCTTTTTTGAGCATCTTCTTAATAGTAGGCAAATTGACTTCACTCATTGCGAGACCATTAATTTCTAAAAGTTCGTCATTTAACTTGATTCCTGCCTCCGCAGCGGGTCCCTCATCAAAAACCTCGTGTATTAATACAGTTTCTTTATCCTCAGCAAGCTGCACATCCAGCCCGCTACAGTTTACATTAAAAACCGGCTGAAAAGTCTTGTCTTTTTCCAGATAGATCATTTTAGCGCCATAGTCAATGGTGAAATTGTACATGCGTATGATTTGGCTTCCCATAATTCCTGAGACACTGTTGCTTGCTTGTATGCCTTCAGTGGCAGTGCTTATACCAATAGGCAAGTCCTCAATTAATTGATCTCCAAAAGCAAATGAGATAACATGACCTTCATAGTGTGGAGTCTCGTTTTTAGATAGCCCTTTCACCAAATAGGAATAGTGTTTCCCTGTTTTGTTGATAATATCGTATTGAGCTGCATACGGGGTGTTAAAATCCAGCGTTGCGCCTGCTCCGGTTATAAAATAAAAGGTGCCATCATGAGGCTCGCCATTATTTAACACAACTTTACCCTCAATCACCGGGATAGAAGTATCAAAATCAAAAGAGATTGCATCTCCATTTTTTGGTGCCTTTCCTAAATCATAGACATGGATTTTCATGTCATCAAAGTTTACATTCACTGAATGATGTCGGAGTAAGTCGTACCCCACGATTCCGTCAATATCCTTTCCCAAACTGATTTCCAGGTGATCAAACTCGGTTGCGTAAACCTTGATGTTCTTCTCCATGAGAAAATTGTTAATGGCAATTGTATTATGCTTGATCAAGCGCCATTCATATGAAGTACCTTCCATGGCTATCTTCTTCCCAGATAATCCAAGCGCCTTACTTATATCATTATCAATTACCGTAAAACCAGAGCCTGTATCAAAGATGAAGTCCAGCGGATCTGAGTCATCCACACTTACTTTTATAACGATGTGATCTCCAAAAAGCTGAAAAGGTATGCTGGTGATCGGCTTTTGAGCCTGTAGCAAGGTGGATAAGAAGAGTAGTGAAATAGAGGAAATAATAATTTTCATAATAGCATTGTTATGGAGCGAAAATTAGAAAGAAAAGTTGACAAAAACCTGCGTGAACCAAAGGCGAAGGAACCTTCGGCTTTGGTGCTTGTTTTGTGGTAAAGAAAATGCGATGGCAAAGAGGATATGGTTAATTACTGGGTGTTCTACTGGTTTTGGACGAGCACTGGCTAAGCTTGTGGCCGATAAAGGTGAACAGGTGATCGGTACAGTAAGAAAAGACGGGCAGCTAAGTAAGTTAGAAAAACTACACACGGAAAATATAAAAGCGGTGATACTTGATGTTCAAAATCAAGAGACGATCAATGAAACTGCTAAGTTAATTTCCGCAGATTTTGGTCGACTGGATGTACTTGTAAATAATGCTGGTTACGGAACCTTGGGTCCTATTGAGGAAACTTCTGAGCAGGAAATTTTCAGGCAATTTGATGTCAATGTTTTTGGATGTATCAGGATGATCAAGCTTGCGCTTCCTTTTATGAGGAAGCAGCAGAGCGGACATATTGTAAACATCACCTCAATTGCTGGTCTCCAGGGATATCCCGGCGTAGGCATCTACAATGGAAGTAAGTTTGCTATGGAAGGGATTGGCGAAGCACTAGCTGCTGAAACCAAACATTTAGGAATAAAGGTCACAAACGTAGAGCCAGGCCCATTTCGGACCGATTGGGCCGGGCGATCGGCAACTTTCAATAGTTCACATCTAGAGGACTACAACGATTCAGCACAGAAAAACATGCAATCAATACGTGGGGTAAGTGGAAATCAAATTGGCGATCCGCTGAAAGCAGTGGAGGCAATGTTTGCACTCACCAACCTAGAGAACCCTCCAACTCATTTGCCTTTGGGCGGTCCTGCATACAAACGCATTAATACGAAAATTCAAGAACTGACTGATGAAGTAAATGCGTATGAATATCTGGGAAGACCCACTGATTACACAGAAGAAGAACTGTCAAAGATGGAGGCTGAAAAATAGCTTTGACCACTATTATTACTTACCTACTCGTCAGCTTGCTCTGGCGGTTTTGTAAGCTCGCGTAGTTGCTGCTGTACTACCTGAAAACCAGGAAACATCTCCAGAACTTCCAGATATTTTGTTTTTGCTTCTTCAACATTTCCTTTTGACTCTTCAATCATTGCTTTCACCCTGTAGGCGGCTACCTCAAGTGAAACATCCTGTCCCATACGGTCTGTGGTAGGGAAAGTGATTGTGTATTCTTTTGCCTTTGGATCTTCAATAATAATGTCTAGCGAAGTGGTGGATTCCGCAAACCGCTTCAATTCAAATTGCAGAAACCCGACCTTATATAAAGTGCTGATGTCCTGATTGTTCGAATAGAGTTTCTCGTAGGCATCCAACGCTTTGCTCTTTGCTCCTAGCTTGTCTAGTCCGGTTGCTGAAATCTCCAATGCCAGCACATCGTTGGGATTGATCCGCAAAGCTTGCGCTGCGGACAAAGCTGCCGATGCATTCTGATTGTACTGAAGGTAAGAAAGGGCAAGTGAATCATACAAAATAACATTGCCAGGGTTCTCGGCAATCAGGTTATAAAGTGCCATCCTTGCGACAATAGGATCGTTGAATTGTAGCGCAGTATTATAAATAAAAGACTGCTTTCTCAGTTCCCAGGGAATAGAATCTCCAGGAGCCATCTCCTGGCTCTGCGCGATTGTTTCCCCAAATGAAGCCAAGAGTAAGATCAATACAAGTGCGGTTTTCATCTCGTTGTTTTAAAAGGACCGCAAAAATAGTTATTTGCTGTTGGGGGCAAAAGTCAATTTTGGATTTACCGACAAGCCTCTTTTGCTTCCTATCTCTTGCATAAATTTAAAAGCCTCAGATTCGCTATTGGTAATTCTGCCATCCAGGATTGCCTCCTTGATCTCTGATTTTATTTCTCCCACAATCCGCGATGGAGCGATACCAAAATATGCGATGATCTGCTCACCAGATATGGGTGGGTGGAAATTCATCACGCGATCGCGTTCTTCAACCTCCTCAATTTTTGACTCCACTTTTTCAAAGTTCGCCCGGTACTTTTTCACCTTTTCAGGGTTCTTGGAGGTTACATCTGCTTTGCAAAGCGTCATCAAATCTTTTACATCTTCACCGGCTTCAAATACCATACGTCGTATAGCCGCATCTGTCACCTTTTCATTGACTAAAGCAATAGGTCGCAAATGCAGCCGCACAAGTTTTTGTACATACTTCATACGATCATCTAGCGGTAACTTAAACCGCTTGAAAATGCCAGGAACCCACTTTGCACCGAGATCTTCGTGTCCATGGAAAGTCCATCCGACTTTCTGATTAAATCTTTGTGTTGCTGGCTTTGCAATGTCATGGAGAATGGCTGCCCATCTTAACCAAAGATCATCAGTCATTGCCGAGATGTTATCGAGTACCTCGAGGGTGTGATAGAAATTATCTTTGTGCGTCTGGCCATTGATCTTTTCAACTCCTTGCAGCTTTACAAGCTCGGGGAATATGATTTTCAAAAGACCTGAATGGAACAATAGTTTAAAACCGTATGAAGGTTTAGGTGACAAAATAATTTTGTTAAGCTCGTCTGTGATGCGCTCTTGAGATACGATCTCAAGACGGCCTGCTTGGTCTACTATCCCATCAAAAGTGTCGGGATCAATATCAAAATGGAGTTGACTTGCAAAACGAATCGCGCGCATCATGCGGAGTGGGTCATCAGAAAAGGTAACTCCGGGTGCCAGGGGCGTACGAAGCATCATATCCCTCATATCTTTCAGGCCATTAAATGGATCAATTAATGCACCAAAGTCTGCTCTATTCAGGCTTAGAGCCAATGCATTAATTGTAAAGTCTCTTCGCTTTTGGTCGTCTTCTAATGTACCATCCTCAACGAATGGTTTTCGTGAGTCTCTCTGGTAGGATTCTTTTCTGGCACCTACAAACTCATATTCCCACTCACGAAAATGAATAGCAGCTGTACCAAAGCTTTTAAAGGTTGAAAGCTTGGCTTCAGGACCCAGCATTTCCTTCACTGCTTTTGCCAGGATAATCCCGCTTCCTACGCAAACAAAATCGATATCCTTTGATGGCCGCTTTAAAATGAGGTCACGGACAAAACCACCTACTACGTAACTGCTGCACTTGAGCTTACCAGAGGCCTTTTCCACCATACTAAAAATGGGATCTTCTAGAAGAACTTTCGAGTAGTCTTGATCCATATTACAAAACTAGGAAAGTAAGCCAAAGACATCTATTAATATACGATTAGAGACTGATGGCTACTTTCATTTCAAATTGTTGCTTCATTCCACTGACAAAATGTCATCCATCCTTCTATCTTTGCATCATGCAAGGATTGATCGCAGACATAGATCTGCTTGAAGAGCAGGAAAAAGAAAGCAAATCATGTGATTTCAAGACTACTGAAGATGATGGGTCTCAGAGCTTAAAAAAGCTTTACATCGAAAGTTACGGTTGTCAAATGAATTTCTCTGATAGTGAAATAGTCACCTCAATACTTAAAAAAGAGGGATTTGGCACCACTTCCTCTGCCGATCACGCAGATGTAATTTTGATCAATACCTGCTCAATCAGAGAAAAAGCAGAACAAACGGTAAGAAACCGCCTCAACTATTTTAACGGTGTAAAGAAGAAAAATACAGATGTGACCGTAGGCGTGCTCGGATGCATGGCCGAACGCTTGAAATCAAAGTTGCTGGAAGAAGAAAAGATTGTAGACCTTGTCTTAGGTCCTGACGCATACCGCGACTTGCCTAAACTGGTAGAACAAGCTGCAGAAGGGGAAAAAGGCATCAACACCTTTCTATCTAAGGAAGAAACCTACGCAGATATTGCTCCTATCCGCCTCAATAGCAACGGCGTTACTGCTTTTATATCCATCATGAGAGGCTGTGACAACATGTGCTCATTTTGTGTGGTGCCGTTTACGCGAGGCAGGGAAAGAAGTAGAGACCCTTATTCTATCGTAAACGAAGCGAAAGAACTTTTTGCGAAAGGCTACAGGGAAGTCACGCTTTTGGGCCAGAACGTTGACTCATACAAATGGTCAGAAGTAGAAAATCAAAAAGCCAAACTTGATCGCAAAAGCAATGTTGCATTCGTCAATTTTGCGAATCTGCTTGAAATGGTTGCGAAGGTTGATCCAAAATTACGGGTACGGTTTTCGACCTCACATCCAAAAGATATTACCGATGAAGTATTGTACACAATGAAGCGGTATGATAACATCTGTAAATACATTCACCTCCCTGCTCAAAGTGGGAATAGCAGGGTTTTGGAGTTAATGAACAGAACCTATGACAGAAAATGGTATCTAAATCGGGTTGATGCAATCCGTTCTATTTTGGGGGAAGAATGCGGCATTAGCTCTGATATGATCGCAGGATTCTGCACTGAGGAAGAAAGTGAGCACCAGGACACGCTATCCCTGATGGACTATGTGAGATATGATTTTTCCTACATGTTTTTTTACTCTGAGCGTCCCGGCACGATGGCAGCAAGAAAGTATAAGGACGATATTCCGCTAGAAACGAAAAAAAGGAGGTTGCAAGAAATTATCGATAGGCAGAGATCGATCAGTATTTCCAGAAATCAGCAAGACCTGGGAAAAGTATTTGAAGTGCTAGTGGAAGGCCACAGCAAAAGATCATCGGAAAAAATGCAGGGTAGAAATACGGCCAATAAAGTAGTGATCTTTGAAGGCAGCTATCCCAAAGGAACCTATGTAAATGTGCTTGTAAACGACTGCACGGCTGCCACCCTTTTTGGAGAAGTTATATGAACTTCAAAGCGGATTCTGAAATACAGGCGATAAAGCAGCGCTTTGGGATTGTGGGGAATTCCACCAAGCTGACAAACGCTATTAGAGTAGCCATACAGGTGGCTCCCACAGAGATGAGTGTGCTGGTGACTGGCGAAAGTGGGGCAGGTAAAGAGTCTTTTTCCAAAATCATTCACAGCCTTTCACACCGAAAGCACGGGCAATTTATCGCTATCAATTGCGGAGCAATTCCTGAAGGAACCATCGACTCAGAGCTTTTTGGTCACGAAAAGGGTTCTTTTACAGGCGCAACCGGAGATCGTAAAGGATACTTTGAAGTAACTGACAGTGGCACCATCTTCCTGGATGAAATTGGTGAGATGCCGCAAAGCACACAGGCGAGACTTTTAAGAGTACTAGAAAATGGGGAATTTATCAAGGTGGGATCATCTAAGGTACAAAAGACCAACGTCCGCGTGATAGCTGCGACCAATGTAGACCTGTTGGAAGCAGTGAATAAAGGAAAATTCAGAGAGGACCTCTATTACAGGCTGAGTACTGTCCCAATCTATGTGCCTGCTCTCAGGGAAAGAGGTGACGATGTTTCGTTGCTTTTCAGAAAATTCGCATATGATTTTTCTGAAAATTATAAGACCGATCCCGTAAAGCTGACCAAAGATGCAGAAACCTATTTGCAATCGCATCGATTTCCTGGCAATATCCGGCAGCTCAAAAATTTGGTAGAGCAAATAAGCATTTTAAGTATAGAGCGGGAAATCGGCAAAGAGCTACTAGAACAATACTTGCCAAGGACAGGGAGTAACCTCCCTGCACTTATCAGCAATCAAGACTCAGGGGAGAATTTCAGCGAAAGAGATTTACTATACAAAGTACTATTTGATATGAAGGCAGACATGGCTGAGCTCAAAAAGCTGGTCTTTAAGATGCTGGATGGTAATGACAGTGAAAATGAAATCCTAGAAGATCACAAAACACTCTTCCAAAATATTGATGCTGCACATCCCCAACTTGAAGAGTACGTACCAGATGCACTAGAGGATAGCGAGCCAAAGATCATCATAGCGCAACAGGAGCAGTATGATGATGATATAGAAGACATCACACACACTACCGAGGCAGATGAATCTCTCTCGATAGAAAAGAAAGAAAAAGAGTTAATCATCAGGGCTTTGAAAAAACACAGCAATCGGAGAAAACGGGCAGCTGGTGAGCTTGGCATTTCGGAACGAACTTTGTACCGCAAGATCAAACAATATGGTCTTGAAAAATTTTAAAATTACCGTACTTATTGGTAGCATGCTCCTCACTTGTTTGTGTACTGGTTGTGGCATCTACTCCTTTACCGGAGCTTCAATAGGAGCTGATATCAAAACCATTTCCATACAGACCTTCTATAATAATGCACCACTGGGTCCCTCGAATATGAGCGTGACCTTCACTGAAAAAATAAAGGATTACTACCAGCAAAACACTTCGCTGGAGTTGGTCGATAATAATGGAGATCTACAAATTGATGGCTTTATCTCAAACTATACCGTCACACCGGTAGCGGCTAATCAAGGGGCACAAAACGAGGTAGACTTTTCTGCACTTACCCGAATTACCATCACTGTCTCCGCTACTTACGTCAACTTAAAAGACCCAACCTTTGATTTCGATAAGAATTTTTCCTTCTTCAAAGACTTTGAATCTGACATAGATATTGCTGCAAACGAAGAGCTGTTTTCAGAGGAAATTTTTGATCAGATAATCTTAGATATCTTCAATGCCTCAGTAGCAAATTGGTGAAAATGCTTAATTTTAGCTGGAACAGTACCTACCTAAGCCAGTGAACAAAAGTGAGTTAGTTTCTTTATTGCGTAAGCCGGGCAATCTTTCCCAGAGTCAACTCAAGGAACTGGAAGACGTGGTAGAAGAGAATCCTTACTTTTTAAGTGCTCGATTACTTCTAGCAAAGGGCAGCAGAGAGCTTAAGGATCCAAAATTCAAAAAGAGGATCGCTTCTGCAGCAATCTATTCTACAGACAGGATTCTTTTCAAAAAGTACCTGAGCGGGGACTTGTTCTTTCTGAAGAAGCCAGAGGTAAAGCAGAAAACAGAAAGAAAGAAAGTAGTAACAGCCCGTGATCTATCTGAGAAACAGGAGAAATCAAAACCGCCTGAAAGGCGGGATAAGCGACCAAGTGCGCTGATTGAAAAACCAAAAAAAGCAATCCCAGAAGTTCCGGTTGTGCCTGCAGGGGACCTTGATGCAATACTAGAAGAGTTGCAGCAGGACATGCAAAATCTAAAATCATCAAGGGAGCACTTTAAAGAGGTCCAGCAGCAAATAATTGATGCCGAAAATATTGAGTCCATTAAAAGTACGGTCCAGACAGAAGTAGAAGAAAGTAGTAAACAAAATATCGAAGCAGAATCAAATCCGCAACCAGAAGAATTTACCGACACTTTAGCTCCAAAGGAAGAAAAACCTCAGCAGGCAGTAGAGGTCGCAAAAAATGAAGTCGCGGAAAATGAGAAAGAAGAGAGTCCAGCAAAAACAGAAAGTTCACCGGAACCGCCTGCAAAAGAAATAGTCAAAGAAGAAATCTCCGAAGAAGAGGAAGCGGCTGTAGCTAAAAAATTGGCAGAGCTTGCCGAGCAAACAAAAACAAAGAAAACACCAGTAGCCAGAAAAAAACCTGTAAAGAGGGCCGTAAAATCTAAAAAAGATACCAAGCCAAAAGAGCCTAAAAAAGAGGAGCCAGTAGCCAGGAAGGCATCCAAAACCCCGATAAAAAAGACGGAAAAAGAAGCACCTTCCTCTTCAGCCGCAATAGAGGGAGAAAGAGCGCAGGATCCTTTTAGAGAAACCAGATTTGATAAGAGTGCAACACGCAGCTACCTGAAAAAACTTGAAGCACCAGAAGACTTTTTGCCTTTCGAAGAGGAACAATCTGACGATAAACCTGCAAGTGAAGCTTTGTCCGCTTCCACAAAGGAGCAATTATCTGCTGAAGAAAATTCAAAGGATCAAAAGTCGGGCGATATTGAAGAAAGTGCCGTACCGAAAGATGAAACTCCAGAAAAAAGTGAGCCTATTGATTCAACGGCGCACCAGATAAGCAAAGAAGAGACACAAGAACCAACAGAATCAAAAGTAGAAGCTAAGCCAACCAAAACGGAGCCTAAGGCCAAAGAGCCCACCAGCTCAAGCAAAAATTCAATACCCAAGGGATCGATTATGAAAAAGGCCAAATTGGTCAAGAGTAAGCGATCCTCTAGGCGTAATGCTGCAAAACCATCACCTGATGAGGCAAAAGAAGACGATGGCAAAAGTGAGCCAGCGCCTGTAGCTCCACCAAAGACAAAAGCTGACCAGTCTGCGATAATCGATAAGTTTATCAAGGACTCACCTTCTATAAAGCATACACGCACACAGGAAGCTTCACCTTCAGATTTGGCGCAATCTAGCGGAGCCTGGAACAAAGAACTCGCCTCGGAGCATTTGGCAGAAATTTTCCTAAAACAAGGAAATAAGCAAAGGGCACTCGAAATCTACGAAGTGCTAAGCTTGAAATATCCAGAAAAAAAATCTTACTTTGCGGACTTAATTTCAAAGGTTCAGTAGAGATGTTTGGTGTAATTGTTACGTTTATTGTGCTGGTTGCCGTGCTGTTGATTTTGGTGGTTCTGGCACAAAACCCAAAAGGCGGAGGTTTATCCAGCCAATTTGGTGGGTCAGGAACTACGCAATTAATGGGTGTAAAGAAAACCGGCGATCTTCTCGAAAAACTTACTTGGGCTTTTGCTATTCTTCTGCTACTTCTCTCTGTGGCCACAAACTTTGTACAACCAGAGCAAGATGAGGGTATTTTATCCAGCCCCAACATTGAAAACGCACAGACTCCTTCCCTACCCCCTGCTATACAACCTACAGATGGAGGAGATTTGGATGGTCTGGAGGGACTTACTGGAGAACCCACTTCTTCTGATTCTACGAACTAAGAAGACCCTTGCGGATCACGCTAGGCATCCTTTATGTAGTTTTCTTCTATTGCCTTAATGCACAGGTTCATTGCGGGCACAAGTCAAGCTTTGAAAATCTTGAGTTCAGCAATTTATTTTCAGAGATCCCTGACACGCTTGGATTTATCAAGCAAAAAGAAATATCAGGGATCGCGCCCTCAATACGCTACCCTGGCTATTTCTGGGCTGTCAATGATAGCGGAAATGGTGCTGTACTGTATTTGTTTTCGCTCGAAGATGCGAGCTTAAAGTCTCTTTTCATTTTGAAGGGTATCTCCAACATCGACTGGGAAGATTTAGCAATTCTTAAGAAAGATGGAAATATTGGAACGCTCTATATAGCCGATTTCGGGGATAATCAAGCCAAGAGAAAGCTTTGCACGATATATAAAATGGATGAGCCTGAACTTGCTGGTACATCATCAAAAATTCAAAAAATTACTGTTACGCCAGAGCAAATCACTTACCGCTACGAAAATGGACCCAGAGATGCAGAGTCTCTAGCCATAGATCCTCTTAGTGGTTTGCTGTACATCTTGACTAAACGCGAAGAGCATATTTATATGTTTCCACTTGACCCAAGGTTTGATTCCACGCAAGTAATCGAAGCAATAGGAACCCTTCCGCTGAACAATGTAGTAGCGGCAGATTTTTCCCTTGATGGAATGAAGCTAATGGTGAAGACCTATACAGATATTTACTTATTTGAAAGAAAATCTCAATCGACTAGCGTCTGCGAGATGCTATCTGGAGTGCCAAAAAAAATACCATATCTCGTAGAGCCTCAAGGTGAATCTGTCTGCTTTGTGGAGGGTGGTTTCATTACGGTAAGTGAAGAAAGGTTCAAGATTGAACCCAAGCTTTACTTCTACACCATCAGCCAGAACGACTAGGAAGCACCCAGTCTGCGCACCAGCATTCGTTTGGCCACCGGAAGCACAGTTTGCTCCATCGGAAATTGTAACCTCGTTTGTACTAGGTAGGTAGCAGGGTTAGGAAGGTCTTTGAATTCTCTTGTCAGTTCGATTTTCAAATTTTCAAATGTCCGATTTATTTTCTTTACCTCGCTTTTGAGATAAGTAGTACTCATGCTGCGGTATTTCTCTTCTGCCTGTTGAAAAAAAGTTAATTGATAACGATATACAGATACATCCGGCGACCGATCTTGGTTAATCAATAAGTACCCTTCGTCCTCATAGATAGGTGACACTCCCACAGATTCCATCAAAATATTTTCCTCTACAAACTCAAAGAGTTCCTTTCCTTCCTCCAATGCCTCTTTTACCATAGGTAGAGCAAATAGAAGAATTTCTTCAATTTGCTCCATCACGGCATCATCATCCACAATCTTTTTGTAAGTCAACTGAAGTTTTTCAAAATCCGCTTTAGATAAAGATTGAGGAAAGTTCTCATACAGCATCTTCTTGCTCTCTTTCACTTTTACCAGGTTACGATAGTGAAAGACCAGATCAGCAAGAAATGGATACAATTCAGATTGATTAAAGTGTTGTCTGATGTCTTTTAAATAGGCAAGCAGAATGTACTTTTTGTATTCATAATCAATCAGTCCTTCCGTAAGCCAATCGTGTTTTAGCGCGTTCATATCCAGCAATTAGATTCATAATTTAAGCGAGAAATGTCATCATGTCAAGGGAAGGTGTGGAGTAATAGGATTTATCGACCGTGAAATGAAATTATGTCAGTCTCATCCTGCCATTTTAGTCCAATCTCCGATATGGCATGCTAAGTGCTCATTAGTTTACCATAATCAAACACATAAACTTTAACGTTTAAAAAACATGTCAGAAGTAAAATTCAAACCACTTGCCGACCGGGTTCTAGTGGAGCCTGCGGCAGCTGAAGAAAAAACAGCCAGCGGAATTATTATTCCGGATACTGCTAAAGAAAAGCCTCAGCAAGGGAAAATTGTCGCGATAGGTACAGGCAAAAAAGATGAACCTATAAACGTGAAAGTAGGAGATCACGTCCTTTACGGAAAATATTCAGGTACTGAAGTGACTATCGAAGGTAGTGAGTATCTGATCATGAAGGAATCGGATATCTATGGTATTGTATAATTAAATCACAAAACTGAAATACTTATAAAAATGGCAAAGGAAATATTCTTTGATACAGATGCGAGAGACAGCATTAAAAGAGGTGTTGACGTACTAGCGGATGCAGTAAAAGTTACGCTAGGACCTAAGGGAAGAAACGTTATTCTAGACAAAAAATTTGGTGCACCCACTGTAACGAAAGATGGTGTATCAGTAGCCAAAGAGATCGAGCTAAAAGAACCCATCGAAAACATGGGCGCTCAATTGGTGAAAGAAGTAGCTTCCAAAACAGCTGATGATGCTGGAGATGGAACTACTACTGCGACTGTACTGACTCAGTCCATTTTTGGTCACGGAATCAAAAATGTAGCAGCAGGTGCTAACCCAATGGACCTCAAAAGAGGAATCGACAAAGCAGTAAGCGCAATAGTAGAAAATTTACGAGCTCAATCAAAAGAGATCAAAACTAACGATGAAATCTCTCAGGTTGCTTCTGTCTCAGCCAACAATGATCCTGAAGTAGGTAAGATGATTGCCGACGCAATGGATAAAGTAGGTAAGGATGGAGTAATTACTGTGGAAGAAGCTAAGGGTACTGAAACAGAAGTGAAAACGGTAGAAGGTATGCAATTCGACAGAGGATACCTTTCTCCATACTTTGTGACCAATACAGACAACATGGAAGCAGAGCTTGAGAGCCCATATATCTTGATCTACGACAAGAAGATCAGCAATATGAAAGAGCTACTACCTATACTTGAAGCAACTGCACAAACTGGTAAGCCGCTTTTGATCATCGCTGAGGACGTAGAAGGTGAAGCACTTGCTACTTTGGTGGTAAATAAAATCAGAGGCTCGCTAAAAATTGCTGCAGTAAAAGCTCCAGGTTTTGGAGACCGAAGAAAAGCAATGCTTGAAGATATCGCCATCCTCACTGGAGGTACTGTGATCTCCGAAGAGCGTGGATACAAGCTTGAGAATGCGACCATAGATTACCTGGGAACAGCCGAGAAAATCAATATCGACAAAGACAACACAACCATTGTAAATGGTGCCGGAAAGTCTGAGGATATTCAAGGCCGAGTAAACCAGATAAAGCAGCAAATTGAAAACACAACTTCTGATTACGACAAAGAAAAGCTACAAGAAAGACTTGCAAAACTTTCTGGTGGTGTAGCTATCCTTTACATAGGTGCGGCTACTGAAGTAGAAATGAAGGAGAAAAAAGATCGCGTAGATGATGCATTGCATGCCACAAGAGCTGCAGTTCAAGAAGGTATTGTTGCTGGTGGAGGTGTTGCCTTGATCAGAGCAATGGGTGTCTTGGATGAGCTTTCTTTGGATAATGAAGACCAAAATACAGGTGTAGCAATCATCAAATCTGCAATTCAATCTCCGTTAAGAACGATTGTAGAAAACGCAGGAGGTGAGGCCTCAGTTGTGGTAAATGAAATCGCTAACGGTAAGGACGATTACGGTTTCAACGCTGCAAATGGCGAGTATGTAAATATGTTCAAAGCTGGAATCATTGATCCTACCAAGGTGACCAGACTAGCTTTGGAAAATGCTGCATCAATTGCATCGCTCCTACTTACTACCGAGTGTGTAGTTGCTGATGAGCCTGAGAAAGAAGGCGCAGCAATGCCTCCAATGCCTCCGGGCGGTGGAATGGGCGGAATGATGTAATATTCGCAAAAGTGATTTAAAAAGGTTGTCAAGAATTTGGCAGCCTTTTTTTATGTATGAAGGTCCAACCTACCAGAATTGGAAAAGTCGGATTTAGAAGCAGCTACTTAACGAAAATAACTTCTACTTACCTCACTTGCTCTAAAGATGTGCCCACTACCTGTTCCAATTCAAGGCGAGAATTGTTAAGGTTGGTTTGTGCGAATAGAAGCGATTCTACATCCAGTCTATATTTCCGATTTGCGTCATTGTACTGTTCCAGACTGATCTCTCCATTTGCGAACTTA
Organism: Bacteroidota bacterium; assembly: GCA_039026695.1. Taxonomy (GTDB): domain Bacteria; phylum Bacteroidota; class Bacteroidia; order Cytophagales; family Cyclobacteriaceae; genus Ekhidna. The sequence continues at coordinate 25,121 of JBCCLV010000004.1, read as the reverse complement.
TTCTCACTTGCCTGTAAAATCGATCTTTCCTCATCTACTGTCTGGAATTTCATCTCGTATATCTCGAGACGCAATAAATAGTTATTGTAAGCTGTCAGTACAGTCCTTCTTATTTCGGCAACTACCTTCTTTTTTTCTTCAAGACTAATTGCAAATCGCTCTTTGGCAATCCTGCGCTCAATAGGTTGATTAAAAAAGGTGGCTAGCGGTACCCTAAGTCCAAAGTTGTACCTTGGATAGTACACGTTATTCGCTACGTCGGGAGGTGGTGGATTAATGGCCGTTTCATTAAGGTTTCCACTAATACTCAAAGTGTTTAACCATCCTACCCTCGCCTGATTCTCCTCTCTTTGTGCAATTTCGGTATTCTTCTCTGCGATACTTAGATCAGGATGATTGCTCAAAGCAATCTGCACTAGCATTTCTCCAAAATCATCAATTTCTTTTTGTTCTTCTTGCGAGCGTGTTGGCAACAACAGCTCTTGTGAAATCGCTGCTGTAGAAAGTAAGATGGAGATGCCAAAGGCTGATATACTGATAATTTTTAAGTTCATAGTTGTAGAGATGAGATTCGAAAAATAGGTGATGAAAAGGTGCACTTGTTGGCGAAAACAATCAGGATTTATTCATATCTCTGAGTTCTACGTCATTCAAAATACTCCCCATGTTCTTGTCTTTAAGCCCTTTGATAAAATCAATAGACTCAAAATCAAGCTGATCTAAGTTTGATTTTGCAGAAAAAACTGTCACTACACCTTCCACATAGCTAGAAAGCTCCCTGGAGCCTGAGTTGCTATTTAGCGCAGCACCTTCAAAAAAGATAAAATCATACTTATCTTTTATGTCTTCAATAAGGTTTTTCAACGCGTCTCCCTCAATAATCTCAATCGGAGTGTACTCTCCTCCCTTACACCCAATCACGTCTACATAGGGCAAGCCTACATTATTTGCAAACATGGCTGTAAAGGTTTTAGAAGCTTCTGAATTTGATTTCTTTTTATGCTTAAAGAACTCCTCCAGGACCTTAAGCCCTTTGAACATTTTGGTTAGGTTTGGATTCCCGAAATTGGTGTCGATAATAAGCACGCGAGAGTGGCTTTCATTTAGGGCTGCTGCCAATGCTGCAATCAAAGAGGTTTTTCCTTCAGAGGGCTTGGTACTGGAGAACAAGATTACTTTTTTCTGGCTGTTGATCAACGAGTATCTAATCTTCCGAAGCTGATCTCTGAAAACCAGTCGCTCTTTATCAGCAGAAGCTGATTTTTTAAAGAAACTGAGAAAGTAGTTTGATGAAGAGTCTGCATCATCTACCAGCAAATCATCCTCGATTGACTTTCTTTTTCCCTTACCAAAAATTTTGGATTTAAGTTTCTTGAATAGTCCCCGCTCCAAATCGGTCATGCCAGCCTAAATGTGGTTCAGGCTACCATTTAAGCTCAACTGCGTTTTTGATATAAAATTGGGACCGGTCTTTATGGATACGTCAAGGTATTCCAGTAAAATGATGATCAAGACCAAAAAAACGAAAGTGCTTACCCCTGATGCTGCCGATACTATTACCCTTTTTGAAGGTTCTGGCTTGGTTGCAGGCAAGCCCAATAGTACTTGGGATGTCGTGCTACTTGATGAAATGGAGACATTTAAAGCCCGGCTGTAATTTTCCTGCGCATCCCTGTAATCTTCGCTTGCCAGGTTCAGCTCTCGCTCCAGCGAGGCAATTCTGGCTTCCTTCGAGGCAAACCCTCCAATTTCACCACTAGACCTTGTTACAGACTCCTCAAGGTCGTTTATTTTCTGTCGAAGTATCTGAATATCTACCTGTAGCTGTGCCTTTTCATTTGCCATCTCATCAAAAGATCGATTAAATCCGCCACCAGAAAGCATTTGGATATAGCGCTGCTGGGTCTGGCGAAGTATCTGCAAAGAATCCCTTAGCACAGATGATCCATTACGCAGATATCGCTCGTTCATATCACTGATCTGATTTCTAATATTGATCACATCAGCATTGGTCACACCCGCAGTGGTAACCCCGCCAAGCCTACGTTCAAGATCTTCTAACTGCAAAATCTTGGCACTCAGATTCTGGCGCTCTACTTTAAGTTCTTGCTCTATATCCGAAATACGAGTAACAATATTGTCTCGCTCCAGGTCTGAATTGATGATGCTATTTGATGCCTTAAATCGTTGCAGTCTCGTGGTGGCATTAGCAAGTTCTTGGCGCTTTTCAGCTACCAATCGAGCATATGTTTCTATCGCATTTTCTTTTTCCGAGTCAGACTGGCTACTGTTGTATCTCAGGTATTCATCGCACAATGTGTTGACCACATAAGCTGATAAGAACGGGTTCTCAGTGTAAGCATCCACCGTAATGTAATCGGTGGTATTTACTCGCTTCACAGTGATCTTATCGCTCAAACTCTTGAAATCGTATTGATAGAACTCAAGCAGTTTCTGGAGGTCTTTTTCCTGCGGATTGTAAGTATTTAAAATCTTGAAAGAATCCAGGCTATTCCTACAAAATCGTTTAATCCATTCATAATCCAGGGACTTCACAAAGTTTCTCCTGCGCTCTTCTTTTAATTCTAGTCTGGTAAAAGGAGTCTCGCTGCTGTCGAGATCATGAAGAAGAAGGCGGTACGAAACCAAGGAGATCACGCTGGCGGAGTTCATGGTCTCGATTAAGTTGCTGAACTTCACGCCAGCTTCGTAAAGATTGAAGCGTTCTTCAGTAAGATTAATCTCTTTGGTAACGGTAAATCCTGTAGCAAGACGAGCCGTAGAGCGGAAAAGTCGAGTATATCCTGATGTGAGAATAAAAACCACAACGATCACAAATGCAGGAATACCCGCTAAGTAGAAAATCCTGCGGAAGAGTACTCGAAAGATGGTGATTAAATCCATGTTCTATAAGCTTAGATCAATTGAATACAGGGCAGCAGTAAAAAGAAACAAAACTAGTTTTTAATGATCTTTGACTTGATGATTCTGGCGCCTTGACTGAACTCAAGCAATACTACATATGCGCCATCTTCAAAATCTTTGGTTGGAACCTCAAGGGTGAACCTATCGGGAGCATCCTGAAAAACAATGGAACCGGATAAGCTTATCACTTTAACTCGCTCAATTTTAGAAGTAGCCTGAATCTCGAGCAAGTCATTCACAGGATTGGGACTGAGTGAAAATGAAAAGTCCAGATTTTCCGGCTCTACATATACAATCTTTGAATAAGCGTAGGCGCCATCAAAATCGAACTGCTTTAGCCGGTAATACAAAGGACTTTGGTAGTTGCTTCGATCAAAAAATTCATATGATACCAATTCATTTGAATTACCTTGACCCTTGATCCTTGCCAGAAAACTCCACTCTTCCGAGTCGTAAGAGGTTTCAAGATCGAAATGACTATTGTTGATTTCCGTAGCGGTTTCCCATTGTACCATGATGCCATTTCCCTCAGGCTTTGCATCAAAAGACGTTAGCTCAACTGGTAGCGTGCTGTTGGTATTGTCTACTGTGGCTATGGTGAAATAAGGTAATGTTTCAAAATCCGGTATCGAAAAGGATAAAGTATTTCCGTCTAGATCCCTTCCTGCTGTAAAGACTTCACCAGTCCCGCCTGCGAATGTTCCATCATCATCCAATAATAAAACCAGGTCTTCAGCTTCCCGATCTCCCGGTATACCAGAAAGATCAAAGCTCAGGGTTCCATTCAATGCTTCCGTCTGCTGCGCTAGCCAGACGCGGGATAGTCTTCCATCTACTCCCAGTGGGAGATCGTCATCAGACCCTACTGGATTTTCCAGATTATTACCAACTACCAAGTACCCGATGGTATTATCAATGGCAGAGGAACTTACAGTAAGTATATCCGCTTCGTTGGTAGAATTCAGTTGATTCAACTCAGCGTTATCGTCTCGACCTATACCAAATATCTGATTGTTGTAGGCAAGGTTGGTGGTTGCGTCCCAAACCGAACTAAAATCAGAAGCAATATAGCTTTGAAGTCCGGCAGATTGATCCAGTGTAATTCCGTACTTTATGGCCAAATAAGAGTTTACACGATCTTGATCTATGGATGATACTGATAGATCTTGATCGTATAAAATCACCTCCGCAACAGCCCCTAAAAAGGCATTTGCCCCAGCAAAGGTTGGAGAAACTGTTCCATTACTTTGGTTTCCTAGCGTCAGTTGGCCAGTAGATCCCAACGAAACACCTGAAGCATAGGTACCTGAAAGTGGAAGTGAAGAGCCATCTTTAAAAAAAGACGTACCTCCGGTTGTCCCTTCCCATTGAACACCTACTATATGAGGTGAACGATCATCAAAATCTACATCAGGACTTGCCGACCTTAATTCATCATTGATCTCGACCTGTATGCTCTCGTTCAGGTCTTTTATTTCAAATTCATTGGATTGAGCGCTAGTCCAAAAGTCAAATAACCCTTCATTTCTAATCGGGTCATTCAGATCTTCTTCTCTTTCGATCACGATAAAGTTGGTCAATTCGTCGGTTGGGAAGTTAGTCACCGCTGTATTTTGCAAACGATCGTTGGTACCACCATCATTATTGAAGCGAATAGCCGGATTGCCATTGATAAAGTCAGTACTGAATTCAGGCTGATTTCCAGAAGCTGCCTGGGTAAAGTCAACAGACCCTGCTTGATCCGCCCAAGCGCTTACGTTGGTGGCGTTGAGCGTGACACCCTGATCTGCTTTCAACCATAAATTCAAGTTATTGGTAACTCCTCCGGGTCCTGTAGTGAAAGATCTGGAAGTACCGAGTGTAAATACATCTCCAGTAGATTCTTCGCTCTCAAATATAACACCGGTAAATGTGATCAAATCCGATGTAAGAGCAGACGGCAGGTAATTGTCAATATCACCGGTACTGAAGTCTCCATCCCCATCGCGATCTACAAGTAGCACAAAATCCTCAATGTCTGAGCTCAAACCTAGACCTGTCAGGTTAAATTGCATTTCCAGTGTCAAATGACCGTTTGTGTATACTTTCCACTCTCGCAACAATTGATCATCTATCCCGCTGGCATCAGAGGATCCAGCGTTGATGAGTGGTTCATCATCATTGCCGATGGTGAGAAAGGTAAGGTCAGTTGCTATTGGCGCAGGTACGGAGAGGGAGGAGTTGGCGATGGTTAGGATGTCTTCTTGTCCAATCACATCATTACCATTGGTACTTGCAGACTTGCGCTGGTCTAAAGCAGATCCATCATCTCGACCAATTCCAAAAATATCAAAATCATAATCTGTTGCTCCCGGAATGCTAGAATCCCACATAAGAGCAACTTCATCAGATGCCACATAATCTGTCGCAGCGACTTGATCTATCGTAAAACCATACTTTACTGCTAAATAGGATTGGATTTGCTGATGCTCCTCATCAGTGGTTCTACGATCATAAATGACAATTTCAGCGATTTGGCCGTCAAATGTATTTGGTGAAAAATTTCCAAAACCTTCGTCGGCAACAAAGTACTCTGTATCCGCAATCTGGTCAAAAGTTCCTGATGATGTAGTACTTATCTCGTCTCCGTTAAGAAAGATTTCTATGTCATTGCCAGCATCGTTATCACGCACTGCAATTGCAAGCAGCGTACCTGGATCATAAGATTGCGTTGTGGACAAAAACCCTCGCCTGTAGGTATTATCCACAGCATGGGTGAAAACTTCCCCAGCATAAGAAGCGGTCACATTACCAAGACCCAACCCACCAAACTCCGCAGGAGGATTGTTGGGCCTCATTCCCAGCACAAAGGAATCACCGGAATCGTCGATGGTTAAGTCACTTTGGAAAACCACATAATAAGAGTTTGAATAGGCACCCGCAGAACCAAAGAGATTATCTCCATTTCCGGCACCAACTCCCTGACCATCACCGTCAAAATCAAGTACCGGATTAAAATTTATGTTATCTGCATCTGTATCAAGAAAGGTCGGAAAACGGTCTGCGTCTGACTGGGATGCGTCATTTGCATTCCACGAATCGTTCCACTGTTGTACCAAATCCCCATTTATCGCTTCATCTCCCACATCATCAATCACCTCAGCATCAGCCTTAAGCCATACACTAAGACCGTCGAAAACACCCCCAGGAGCTGCAACACCAGAAAGTCCAAATGTGAAATATTGACCATCTGTAAATCCTTCAGGAACGATGAAGGTGGCCTCTGTAGCGCTTAAAGAGTTCTGAGAAACTTCGGAGACACCTGAGGTAAATGATTCATTATTAGCCGTGAGAAAAAAGTACTCTGTTCCGTCCGGTATACCTAAGCTTTCCAGGTCTAGCCTTATTGTGACCGGACCCGTGTTCCCAACTTCCTGAGCTTGCCAGATTCTATCAAGCACTACCTCAGACTCTACAAAAGCAGGAACTTCTGATAGCACCTCTATAGATCCATTATCATCGTTGTTATTTGACCAAGAAAGAAACTCAAAATTTGAAGGAGTCGTATTCAACTCAATAGAAACAACCCCATCTTGACTTGAAGACCTGGATTGCAATTGCAGCAGCTCCGAATCATCATCTCTTCCTACTACTGCAATATCGTGCACAAAACTAGGATTGCTAGGGCTCCATACAGTAGAGCCATCCGAGGCAAAATAGTCCTGAGGAATAGTTTGGTCAAGCGATATCCCGTATTTAATCGCCAGATAGGATTGAATCCTCTCGTCACTAATATCGTCATTCCTGGCGCTATAAAAGATTACTTCGGAAACTTTACCATCGAGTGGATCCGCAATACCTGTCGGGATGTGATTGGGTCCTTGATCCGCGATTCTGAATGCTTCATTGGTGAGGGACAGTAGTGAACCCGTGGTGGACTCAGTGATGTCAAACCCGTTGATCGTTAAGTCAGAACCGTCTGGAACGGTGTTATCCCTTACTGCAATTAAAAAAGTAGTATTTGCCTCGAATTCCGACGTTCCGGTAAAGGCAGATCTCCATGCATCATCACCTCCATTTACTTGATGGGTAATGATCTCATCGGCAACTCCAGTGAAACCTGTGGTATATTCTCCAGTGATCAGTCCTGCGAAATTTGTACCTGTCCCAGGAGAAAAGGTTGAATTATCAATTCCAAGAATAAATCGGCCATCTGCAAAATTTGTTACTGCTAAATCGGGCTTTATTACAACGTAATAGTTCGTTGAGTATGCACCGTTGACCGCCTCTAACTGATCATCTGTACCATCAAAGTCAAGGGCAGGGTTGAAGTTTATCTCGTTGGCAAGAAAAGTAGGTCTATCCGTATCATCTAGGTCGGTTGCATCAAAGGCGTTGCTTGCAGAAATCACTTCGTTGGTCCACTGCGCTACGGTTTCGCCTTCCAAAGCTTGGGTACTCGCAGAAACATCATTTAAGACAGCACCATCAGCCTTTAGCCAAGTGACTAAGTTATCGGCCACACCACCGGGCCCAAGTACTTTTGAACCGATACCCACTGTAAAGTAGGTCATATCCTCAATCACGTCTTCCCCTACTCCTGTAAAGGTCACGATCCCGTCATTATCCACTGCTGTGGTGGGAGTTAAAGTGGCTCCAGATGTAAAATCAGTATCGCTATCGCTTATCAGAAAGAAACTTTCTGCGCCAGTGAAAGTCACCTCGGACAGATCAACTTCTATCGTCAATGTGCCCACTTCTCCTAATTCTTGCGCATACCAGATTCGATCCAGTATTTGACTAACTCCGGTGGGCAGATTGGTCTCTACAACCTCAAACGTTCCATCATTGTCATTGTCGTTTGACCAAGCTAAAAACTCTTGATCATTGTCCAATCCACTGGCTTCAATCGCAAAAATGGCATCCATGTTCACTGACTTGGACTTGGGTTGCAATAATTCAGAAACATCATCTCTCCCGAGCATGGCAATATCGTTGTTAAAGGTGGCCGCCTCTGTGGCATCCCATACGTTGATAGTTGTAACGCCATTGGTGATCACATAATCAGTCGGGCTGGACGGATTCAGTGTAACTCCATACTTCATACCCAGATAAGACTGAATTTGGCTATGCTCAGCTGCGGTTGTAACTGTATTATAACTTATTATCTCAGCTATCTGACCGTCGAAAGAAGTTGGTACTAAGTTTCCGGTAGCTGACTCATCTCCTATGGTATATGGTTGATTTAAAATCACCTCATAAGCTCCACCACCATTGCTTCCATTATTGACCTGATCTCCAAGCCAAAAAATTTGCGTTTCGCTGGCCATTTCGTTCTCACGCACACCGATCAGGAGCGTAGAACCGGCAGTAATAGACTCTGAAGTACTCAGATACCCCGATCTCCAATCATTGGCGCCGTGCATAAAAACCTCATCAGTAAGCAGTCCTGTAATACTCCCTATTCCAAAGCCGCCAAAGTCAAAAGAGGAAGTACTGTTTGGCGTCATCCCGAGTACGAAACCTCTTGCATTTACAGAATTATCAATGGTTACATCATTTTTAAAAACCAGATAGTATGAATTAGAATAAGCACCACCACTGCCATCAAGATGATCGCCACCTCCGGCAAAATCTAAGACTGGATTATAATTCAGCTGATCTTCGGGACCGTTTAGGTAAATCGGCTGATCTGCACCAACCATTTGTGTGGCATCAAAGCCTAACGACTGATCATTCCATTGCTGTACCGCTACTCCCGAAGAAGCATTGGTACTTCCATCATCAGAAAATACATCCGCATCTGCTTTTAACCATAGGCTCAACCCATTAACCACACCACCAGGACCGGTAACACCAGAGAAACCGATGGTAAAAAATGTACCGTCTTCTAAGTCATCCTGATCCAGAGTAAAAGAAACAATTCCTTCTGAGGCACCGCTGCTTGTTGCTACAGCTATTGCACTGGTAAAGTTTGAGGAAGTGCTGGTGAGCAATTCATAACTCGCACTATTTGGAATTGGTAAATTCGTGAGATCTACAGACAGGGTCATTGGACCGGTCTCCCCTAATTCCTGCACAAACCAGGTTCGGTCTAGCATCTCTGCAACGCTACCTGGTGCACCTACTGTGGTAGTGGCCAATGGATCGCCATCATTACCCCAGGCAAGAAGTTCATTGTCTCCCAGCTCTCCGGTATTATCTAATAAGATAGTAAGGACAGCATCCTCGTTCACTGATTTGGTTTGTGTTTGCAAAAGCTGAGAAACATCATCTCTACCAACAACGCCAATATCATTGTTGTAAGACCCGGCTTGCTCAGTCATATCCCAGACTACTGACCCATCTGCAGCTAAGAAATTCAGTGAAGGGTCTAATGTAAAGCCATACTTGATCGCTAGGTAAGACTGTATCCGTTGATGCTGATTGTCAGTTGTGCGTGCACTAAAGCTGATGATCTCCGCGATTTTACCGTTGAACGAATTTGCTGTAAATGCATCGACACCATTTCCAACCACATAGTTGCTATTGGAAATACTCTCGTAAGTTCCTACTTGCTCATCATTGATTTGGGCACCGTAGAGAAAAATATTGTTTCCGTTCGCAGAGCCATTTTGCCTTATACTCATTCCTAATACCGTGTTTGGAGCAAGGGAAAACATGGGATCTGTGAGTCCCGATCTGTAACTTCCGTCGGCAGCATGTGTAAAGATCTCATCATCGTATTCTCCGGTCACAGCCCCTAAAGCAAATCCTCCAAACAACGTACCGACAGGCTCATCAGGATTAATTCCTAAGACAAATGAAGCTCCTGCACCACCATTATCTATATTAAGATCGTTTTGAAAAACCAAGTAATAAGCTGCATCGAAAGCACCTCCACTCCCTACCAATTCCTGTCCAGCACCGTTAAAGTCCAGAACAGGATTAAAATTGATATTATCATTTGCATTGTTCAAAAAGGTAGGATCATCGCCGGAGGTCAATGCATCAAATCCAATAGATTGGTCGTTCCACTGCTGCACAGCGTCACCATCATCTGCAGGAGTGGCACCAAGATCTGAAAAAACCTCGCTATCTGCCTTTAGCCATAAGCTCAATCCGTCAGCAACACCACCTGGGCCGGCGAACCCTGATAAGCCAAGCGTAAAAAAGTCTCCTTCATTTATATCTGCGGAGGCTAAAGTGAAAGTAACCAAACCATCTTCGGGCGTTGCAGTACGTGTGGTGGATGCGTCTGAAAAATCATCATCGCTATCAAGCAGTAGAAAATAGGTAGATGCATTGGGTATTCCTGAAATCTTTGCCAGCTCAAAGCTGAGCTCCACCTCCCCCACTTCACCTTCTTCCTGAACGTTCCAGGTCCGATCCAGAACAAGCTCAACACCAGCCGGTACTCCACTGCTAGATGTTTCAATGATTCCATCATTGTCGTTATCATTGGACCAGGAAAGAAATTCTTTATCGGTGATCTCAACACCCACACTTCCTGTCGCCTCGATGATCACTACGCCATCCGCATTAGAAGACTGAGACTTTAACTGGGTTAGTTCCGAATCCACATCATACCCCACAATTGCAATGTCATTGGTATATACTCCCGCACTGGCAGCATCCCACATCAAAGTAGTTCCATCTGAGGCGACATAATCGAGTGGAGCGGCAGGATTCAGTGTAATCCCATATTTGGTCGCCAAGTAAGACTGAATACGAATGTCTTCGTCTCCTGAAGACTGTGAGGAATAAGATATTATTTCGGCAATTTTTCCAGGAAAAAAGTTCCCACCAAATGTTCCAGTGGCACGCCGACCAATTCGGTATGAAAAACCTAAACGCTGTTCGTATCCACCGTCATTTACCTCGGTTATTGATAAACCATTGACCGAAAGTTCTGTGTTGGCAGTACCGTCTTCATCTGCACCAAAAAGGACAACAGAGTTTGCATCAAATTCAATTCCTGCACCTACATAGCCTGACCGCCATAAGCCTGTACTATGCGTCAGCACCTCATCAGTTAGCGCTCCTGTAATATCTCCATAAGCTAGATTTCCAAAGTTTGCTCCACATCCAGCACAGTCCCAGCTAAAAATAAAGGTCCCAGCTGCGCTTGATGAGATCTCTTCATCCGCTGCAAAAATTACGTAGTATCTGAAAGTATGAAATCCTCCGACACCATCCATCAGATCTCCTTGCCCATCAAATTGTAAAAACGGATTGAAGTTGATGTTTGCAGCATCATTGTTCCGAAATATCGGTTGGGCACCTGGTGTTACCTGAGTAGCATCATTGGTACCCACTAGATCGTGCCATTCTTCCACGTTTTCCCCATCGTTGGCTACAGTTCCCATATTGTCTGAGAACACCTCTGCGTTGGCTTTCAGCCATAGGCTAAGATCGGTGGAAACGCCTCCAGGACCTGTTTGGGAGGTGGCATGGAAATGGAAGGCAAGCAGTGCGAAAGCACCTAAAAAAGTAAAGCGGTTCATCATGGCAGTAGTAGGTGGACAGCAGTGTTTGTATACAAAAATAACAAGGTTTATCGGGGATAAAGTTGATTGGTCGTAGAATGCTTTAGGATGATCTAACGATTTTTATCATTAGTAGAATTTTGACGTAACAAAAGCTTCCTAATTTGCAGCAAGAAGATCTTTGCCCCACGATGAAAACCCTTGCACTTTTCGACTTTGATGGAACGATCACTTCAAAAGATACCCTACTGGAGTTTGGAAAATTTTCAGTTGGAAATAGAAGCTTTTACCTTAAAATGGTCTTCTTCGTTCCACTGTTTTTCTTGATGAAAATCGGAGTGATATCAAACCAACGAGGTAAAGAACTCTTCCTCTTCTGGTTTATCGGTCGCCCGGAAAAAAAACAATTTGAGACCCTATGTAAAAACTTTGCTGAAGCCGAAATCCCTAAAATGATTCGAGAAGGGGCACTCGAGAAAATTGAAGGCTACCTAACTGATGGAGCCAAAGTAATCATTGTATCCGCGTCCCCCGAGAACTGGATAAAGCCATGGGCTCATAAACATAATATTGAGGTGCTTTCAACCAAATTGAATTTTAGTGAGAATCACTTCCAAGGGATTGAAGGCACGAATTGCAACGGGGAAGAGAAGGTACGCAGAATTGAAGAGGCAGTGGACCTTTCCAGTTTTGAGAAAGTAATTGCCTATGGCGATACCACAGGAGACCATCCGATGCTAGCTTTGGCCCACGAAAAACACTACAAACCTTTTCGTGAATGATTGCAGTCTTTTGGACGATGATTTTCATCGTTTTTTACACTTTTATTGGTTATGGGATCTTACTGTACCTTCTGGTAAAAATTAGGGGAAGTAGCATTAGTAGAAAAGTCTATGAAGAACATTCACTACCTCACTTAACTCACCTTATCGCTGCTTACAACGAAGAGGATTTCATAGAAGAAAAAATCTCCAACTCGCTAGCCCTTGACTATCCCTCAGAAAAATACGATCTGTGGGTAGTAACAGACGGTTCCACGGATCTTACCCCGGAAATTGTAAAAAAGTATCCACGGGTGAGGCTATTCCACAAAGATGAACGTATGGGAAAGATCCATGCCGTAAATCGCGTAATGCAGGACGTAACTACACCCATTGTGGTTTACTCCGACGCAAATACCACCTTGAATCCTGCAGCTTTAAAGAACATGGTGCGTCATTACAACGATTCCGAGGTTGGGTGCGTAGCAGGTGAAAAAAGAGTGCGACAGTCAGGAAAAGACAGTTCCACAGCAAGCGAGGGATTTTATTGGAAATACGAGTCGTTTTTAAAAAAGTACGACTACCAGCTTTACTCAGTGGTGGGTGCGGCAGGAGAGCTATTTTCAATTCGCACTCAGCTTTTTGAAGAGGTAGACAAGGAAACACTGATCGAAGATTTTTATCTCTCACTCAAAATTGCCAGCAAAGGATTTAAAACTGCATACGAACCAGAAGCTTATGCGGAAGAGAACAGCTCTGAGAGCATTCGGGAAGAGTCTAAACGCAAAGTGCGCATCGCTGCTGGTGGATTCCAGGCCATGTGGAAACTACGCAGACTACTCAACATCTTCAAATATGGTTGGTTAAGTTTCCAATACATCTCCCATCGGGTTCTTCGCTGGGCTGTTACCCCATTTTTGCTTCCCATCATACTGTTGCTCAATTATTGGCTTGCCATTGACTCATTGTTCTACCGATTTATTTTTATAGTTCAAACATTGTTCTACATAGCGGCTGTTGCTGGTTTTTTACTTCAGCGAATTGAAATTAAGGTGAAAGCGCTCTTCATCCCATTCTACTTTACCTTCATGAATGTCTCCGTCTATCGCGGACTCATTCGCTATCTCAAGGGAAGCCAAAGTGTGCTATGGGAGCGTGCAGCTCGCAAAAAGTAGCATCCTTACTCAAGCTAAAAAGAGCATTCTAGGGCACCAAACTTGATTTCCTAGGTCCCAACGTTGAAAATTTCCTGGATGAAAAGTTCATGGTAATTTTTAACTTTATGGATACTAAAAAAACACCCCTATGAATCCAGAAGTAACAATTGCCCATAAAACGACAAAAGATTTCATGCCCATAAACGGCACTGATTTCATCGAATTGTACGTAAGTAATGCTAAGCAAGCGGCGTACTATTACAAATCTGCTTTTGGATTTCAATCGCTTGCCTATGCCGGATTGGAGACAGGCTTGAAGGATAGAGAGTCCTATGTAGTGATGCAAGATAAAATCAGGTTAGTCTTAACCTCACCACTGAGAAGCGGTACTGAAATTGGGAAACACATAGACATTCACGGAGATGGGGTAAAAGTGATTGCACTTTGGGTCGAAGATGCTACAGAGGCTCATCAAGAGGCTGTGAAAAGAGGAGCAAACAGCTTTATGCCTCCTACAAAGTCAGAGGACCAAGAAGGGAGTGTTGTTACGTCGGGCATTCATGCTTATGGTGAGGTGGTGCATTTATTTGTTGAGCGAAGTGCCTACTCTGGTACGTTCTTACCAGGCTTTATCCCTTGGAATCCGATCTATGAGGCTGACACTGTGGGATTAAAATATGTGGACCACATGGTAGGAAACGTAGAATTGGGTGCGATGAACACCTGGGTAAAATTTTATGAAGAAGTGCTCGGTTTCAAGCAGATACTGTCTTTTGACGATAAAGACATATCTACGCAGTACACTGCACTCATGAGCAAAGTGATGAGTAATGGCAATGGGAGGATTAAATTCCCAATCAACGAGCCAGCACCGGGGATCAAAAAGTCTCAAGTAGAAGAATATCTTGATTTTTACGAGGGTGCAGGGGTACAGCATATTGCAGTTGCAACAGATGACATCATCAAAACGGTGCAACTTTTAAAGTCTCGTGGGGTAGAATTTCTCCATGTGCCAGCAACATATTATGATGCATTGAGCCATAGGATCGGTGAGATCGATGAAGACATGGAATCTATTAAGGATCTAGGGATTCTAGTTGATCGGGACGAAGAGGGTTATCTATTGCAGATTTTCACAAAAACCGTCCAAGCGCGACCCACCATGTTTTTTGAGATCATCCAGCGAAAAGGAGCAAACTCTTTTGGTAAGGGAAACTTCAAAGCGCTTTTCGAAGCTATCGAGAGAGAACAGGAACTGAGAGGGACGCTTTGATGATTGTTTGATATTGTTGGTCTATGGCTTAAAAGAACTGATAACTTTCTTCGCAAAATCGTTTTGTATTGAAGGTTCAGAACATGGAGCTTGTTCCTTTTACTAAAAGGTAAAAGACTAGCGGCAAAAAGCATCCCTGGAGGTTACTTAGCCGAGTGCCACCAACTACTTTGAGATAACAATTCTCCGTGTCACTTTCACGTCTCTTCCCAGCAACCTTAGGTAGTAAATTCCTGGCTCTACATCCAACTCGATTGACTCGTTAATAGAACTATCGAAAGTAGTTTGGTATAAGGTACGTCCTGTACCATCCGTAATCGTAATGTCTACGTTCCTTTCATTTGGAAACTCTCCATTTATGGTTAATCTTCCATCCTTTGAAGGAATAGGAAAAATGTTAAAAGATGCTTCTGGTGATAGAATGCTTAAAAGGACTGGACCACTGGGTGGTTCAGGGCTAGTTTGAATACTCTGTGTGGCACTTGGTTCAGAGGCATTATCAGCTTCATCTACTGCAATAACTGCGTAATAGTAGGTGGTCTCGAATTGCAGGTCCTCGTCTGCATAGGATGATTCAGTAAGCCCGGATGCAATGAGTGTATTCTGGTCATAGCCGAAATTAAAGGTCTCACTTCGATACAGACTGAAGCTTTCAAAATCAATTGCTGAATGATCCTCCCAATCTAAGAATACAATAGAGTTCTCAACCAAAGACAGCTGCAGACCCTCGGGTACTCCAGGAGGCGTAACATTGGGTAGACTCCCTCCCACAATTTCGGAAATCCCTGATTCATTACCTGCATCATCAACTCCCGAGACAGCAAAGAAATACTCGATTCCTTCGTCTGCTACACTTAGATCAAAGCTGTACATTGGGAAAGCAGTGGTGTCTACTTCCGCTAATTGAACTGCCAATACTTCACTAGGTAAATTATCCATGACTCCACCGTAGACGCGGTAGCCACTTAGATCCTCATCTTCTCCCGAAAGCCATCCCAATACCAAGCTAGAACCACTAACTACTACTGTCAAATTCTTTGGAATAGCTGGCGGGACAAGGTCAGCGGTCTGAATAAACACAGTTGAGGATAATTCAGATACATTTCCGACTACATCCCTAGCTTGAATAGCGTAGTAATATCCTGCATCATTCAAAACTGTGAGATCCAGATAACTTGTCAGTCCTTGAGACACTAAATTAATTGCCTCACTAGTTGTGCTAAAGTCA
The DNA here is from genome assembly GCA_039026695.1 of Bacteroidota bacterium. Taxonomy (GTDB): domain Bacteria; phylum Bacteroidota; class Bacteroidia; order Cytophagales; family Cyclobacteriaceae; genus Ekhidna. The sequence goes on along the minus strand of JBCCLV010000004.1, from coordinate 9,330 downwards.
GAATCAGATCTCCACAGCAGGTACTCCTCAAAATCAATTTCCTGATTGGCTGTCCAAGACAATAGCACCTCATTCACTGCATTTACTTCTGCCGTAAAGCCTGAAGGCACAGAAGGTGGTAGCGTATTTATTGGTGTTCCTACCGCGATGCTAGTTGCTTCAGATTCATTGCCTGATGCATCCACAGCAGTTACCATATATGAATATTGCACTCCCTCTAACACTTCAAAATCTGTAAACTCCTGAATTGCAGCCTCAACAGAATCCAAAAAATAGTCTAAGGAGCTCAACGGCTGCTCGCCCTCAGCTTTATAAATAAAATACTGATCTACATCCGCAGAGGCGCTGGCATCCCAGGAAACCAATAGTGCACCCACTTGGGCAATAAGTCCTAGATTTTCTGGCGCTTCCGGCGCTTCAATATCAGGAGTAAATACGGTCAGTATTTGACTAATCCCAGAGGCATTTCCGACGGTATCTTGCGCAGAAACTGCATAAAAATAGGTAGATGCGCTTTCCACGAATGTGTCGCTAAATGTGGTACTCTCAATATTGGAGACTAGCAAACTAAAATCGTCGGGCCAAATGGTACCTAGTTCCGATTTCCATATGGAGTAACCTTCCAAATCTGCAGATGGACTTGGATCCCAAGAAAGAATGACTTCCTCAGTGCCGAGATCAGCAGAAAAGCCGCTAGGCACTACCGGAGCAGTAACATCAGGAACGAACAAGGAGACCAATTCCGAGCCTACTGACTCATTTCCCGCTGTATCTATCGCGGTAATTAAATAGAAATATTCAAAAGACTCCTCAACCTCAGCATCATTGAAGGCAAGTAGATCTACAGTAGGTGCAGCCATCAAAAAGTCTTGTGCTAGTAAAGGCGCATTTCCAACATTTTTATAAATCCTGTAACTGGCTATGTCCTGAGATACTGAGGATTCCCAGGCCAATTCTATCGCACTGCCATCTAGGGCTGCTGAGAAATTCATTGGGGGTTCAGGAGCCTCAAAATCAGAAGTAGTTACAGAAATGATTGTAGAAAGTCTCGATGCTTCTCCCAAAATATTTTTTGCAAGCACGGCATAATAGTAAGTCGTGGCGCTTAGCAATTGGTCAACTTCATATTCATTGTCTATCAACCCTCCCGCAAGTAGAGATGCTTCATTGGTATCGCTAAATGGATTTAATGAACCGTATAGCTCGTATTCACTAAATCCTGCGGTGGTCACAGCATCCCAAGTAATCAGCACTTGATTCAATCCGGTAAATTCTGCGTTCAAGTTTGTGGGGATTGAGGGCACAAAAATTTCCTCGACCAACTTACCGGACACTATCGCCGAGGGCACACTTTGATTGCCAGAAGTATCCACCGCAGTGACATAATAGCGATATTCCAGACTATCTGAGACATTTTCATCGCTGTAAAAGGTCTCAGGATGCGAGACTTCCGAGATTAAAAGTGTATCAACTGATGGCGCTGTGATCTGCGTGGGTCGATAAAACTGAAAATACTGCGAAATGATTGGCGATGAAATTGCATTTCCAGTCACAATAAATTCGTCGATGTAGCCATGGAAGTTTGCCCTATTGTCGTCAAATGCCTTACCACTCAATGATTTACCCAGACCTCCTGCACTCACGTGATTGTTAACGGCCGTAAAAGGTAAGTTCTGATCGCTATCCGACAGGGAGCCATTAATGAACAATTGTAAAGTTCCATTATCAAAAACAAGTGCGACATGCGTCCAATCATTTGGCACAATCGGATCAGAAATAATGGCTCTAATAACTTGCTGATTTTGCGCAGCAGCCTCTATGCGACCCTCGCTTATTCTCAGAGCGATCCCGTTCGTACTGCCGCCTTCATTATAGATATCAATCCAGCCGGTGGTAGCCAACGGGTATATCCACAAAGAAATGGAGCGTTGAGTAAAAATCTTGTTAAGATATTGATTATCAACGTCAAGGTCTAAATGATCATTATCACCATCAAATTGTCCCGAAGATCCTTCTATTGCTACACTACTTTGGAATGACGTCCCTCCTACCAAGATGGAATTGACTCCATTTCCAGAAGCGTCTGCTGCATTTCCATCAAACTTTAGATAGTGCAACTTATCAATTTGGTCCAGGGGATTCTCCAGAATGGGATCATCAACCTGCTGCTCCGAAGAATCCAGTCGGAAAATACGATAGCTGCTAACATCCGGAGATATGCTTTCGGACCAGTTAATCGTCAGCTCAGAAGTACCTGCTACCAAAGACACGTTTGCCGGAGCAGATGGCGGTGTAATATTGGGTACAATAGTGCTTACATATCTTCCAGTAGATTCATTTCCAGCTGTATCGATCACTGTCAGCGCATAGAAATACAGTAGACCTTCTTCTATTTCTACATCTGAAAAAGCAGTAGAACCTTCATCAGTGGAACCAATCAGGAACTCCGATTCAACATTTGTAAACGCTTCAGTTGACTTATAAATATTGTACCCAGCCACATCCTGGCTCACTGATTCATCCCAAGAAAGCGAGGTGATAAAACCATCAGAAATGGCAGCAAAATTTTCTGGTAAGGACGGGGGTACCCTATCCCGGGTTGAAACCTTAACTACGTTAGACAATTTTGTTTTATCTCCTTCGGCATCTACTGCTACCACACCATAGTAGTAGTCTCTTGCGCTTTCCAGATTCTGGTCTGTGTAAAATGGAGTTTCAATGGCTTCCGCAAGTAATTGTGCCTGAGATAGTAAACTAAAACTGGAACCGGATCGGTAGATTGAATAATTGGTGAATGTAGGATCAGATACTTCCTCCCAGTTCAGTACTACGGTTGAGTCATTGGTAAGATCGAACTCTAGGTTAGAAGGCCCATCTGGCAGCTCAATTGTAGAAAGTGAAGCCGATATAAGCTCGGATGTAGCGGAAATGTTACCTGCAGTATCCACCGCTGTGATGAAATAAGCCACCTCTTGACCTACAGTAAGACTATTATCACTGTATTGAGTATTTGGCACGGAAACGACAGCTAAAGGTTGGAAGAAACGATAATAATCGCCTATAAGGTTGGGCGTTAGAACATTTCCAGTGACGATAAAATCGTCAATATATCCTGCATAGTTTGAGCTGACCAGGTCAAAGGCATTACTACCGTTAGTGCCGCCAAGCCCACCTGCATCACTATGGTCATTTACAGTGGGAAATGGAACATCTGCATCAAAGGCAGACAAAACACCATTCACATAGAGTCTTAAATCTCCTTGATCGAAAGTAAGACTGATATGAGACCACTGATTAGCGGCTATAGACGCTGATATTGATCGGATCACTTGAGCATTTTGAACTACGCCTTCAATACTGCCATTGTTGATTCTCAATCCAATTCCATTTGTAGAGCCTCCCTCATCATATAAATCTCGTACTCCGGAAGTGCTCGTAGGAAAAGCCCAAAGCGAGATGCTACGCTGATTGAAATTTCCAAGGATATACTCACTTCCCAAGTCTAGATCTATAAAATCATTATTACCATCAAAGAGAAGAGCGCCACTGCCATTGAAAGAAAATATATCTTGGACTGTAGCCCCATTTTCTAAACTAGAATAGACACCATTGCCAGAAAGGTCATTTAATCCATTTTCAAAGTCCATTGAGTGATGCACTTGAATGGTATCATACGGATCGGTAAGGCCAAATTGGCCTTCCGCATCCCAAGCTGAATCAAGCCGATGAACATTGTAAAAAGCAACATCATCCGAATGACTTGCCTGCCACGAAAGCGAAACAGCTTCTGTGCTGGCTGTGCTGGAGAAGCCGGATGGCGGTATAGGAGGGTCTGTATCGGCAATAAATAAAGTTCGGACCGATAGCTCAGTGGCGGCTGGCTGAATATTTTCCGGAGCAGCATCATCTTCAGCCACCAACCAAAGACTATAGTTAGTCTGCGGTTCCAACCCACCGATAGAGATACTTACCTGCTGATTTAAAGAAGAAGCTCCACTAAAGATCAGATTTGGTCCTGCCCCGTCAATGATTTGCTGAATAGATGGAGTATAGCCACTTGCATATGAGGCATAGTACACTTTTCCAAGTTCGTTCAGCGATACACGCAAATCAAACCCTGAACTGGTGATATTCTCTACGATTGGAGTATTACCAATAAAAAATGGAGGTGTTTCGTCAACAACTGTACGTCCTTTATCAAACTGCAACATCCATGAGTAAATATTGTCTGCCCCAGTAACATTGGTATAGACAGCACTGCGCAAAGTTCCGTGATCAATACCAGATAGCACATTCATCTCAACTTTTGGATCAGGACTTGGATTGCAGTTGTTGATGGCATTTACCATTCGGGTGGTTTCATAGCTCGGTATCAAATTATCAGCTTGGCCGTGAAAAGCACGTGTAGGTATTGGGGTAATCGGACATGCGTACTGGCCATTTTGGAGGTTGAATCCAAATTCTGATAGATTTGACAAGTTGGTTTTTCCTGCGAGAGGCACCAATGCAGCAACATCTTCCGGATACCGACTTGCGTACTCCCAAGCGGCTGTGGCACCTGCTGAGTAGCCTGTTACAAAGATTCTGTTAGGGTCCACCTGGTACTCTGAAATAAGGTAATCTCTAAACTGCTTTACTAACTCCACATTCCAAAAAATGGTTGATTTTCCGTTGATATCTAGAAACTTCCCCCTAAGTGATGCAACCATCAATGGGAACTCAGTCCCTTCATTCGCCAATTTCGCAATACTACCCTCACCGTCTTCTCCCAACATCACTCCTACTCCACCGAAAAACTCGCCATATCCATGCAGCGATATTAGGATCGGTCGATTGCTCTTCTGAAAATCAAAATCATTAGGGAAGTACATGTAGTAGTTTACGTTTCCTCCATTATTTACCGAATGGCTGAAGGTATTCAGGGTCTGGGTACCTCCCCTGAAATCAATGGTACGCCTATAATTATAACGTAGCAAATATTGGTGCAACACATAGGGACTCCCGTCTCTGTTTTCGAGATTGACTAAACTATTCCCACGCGAATCACGAAGCATCCCGCTACCACGATCTGTTCTAACTACAATCTCTTTGGAGCCTTGCAAATTGTTATTGAATGTAAATTCCAAATTTGTCCCACTGATTGAAAAAGTGCCGTTCTCAACTCTATTATTCGTCTGGTTGTAGATTTCAATGTCATGATCTCCTGTACCTACCAAAGCACCAACTGAATTTAAAATTGGAATAATCAGCTTAGAACCGTCCCAGTAGTGCGTACCAATACGTAATCCTGTTTCAAAGTCCTCTCCTGCAATAAATTTCCTGCCGATATGGTGACCAAAATAAACTCCAGCATGCCTTTGACCCCAATTAGTCAAATGGATGTTGTCCTTATCTACCTCCACCGCATTGGTCCGTGAAAACACGACATCCGCATTTTCCACTGTATCTAGCGCTAAAAGGATATCAATCCCATAGTCGGGATTTCCGATCTCACGCTGCTGATCAGCGATAAAGTAACCTGTAGTACCTGCTTCCAAAGAATCCACCATGAACCGAAAATCCTTTTTAAGCTGTGTTACCAGTCCTCCGTAAGGGTTGCCTCCTCCACCACCATGGTGCAAGACTAGAATAGGTTGCCAGATCCATCCAGAATCTTGAGCTATATTGTAGCCACGAACGAAATCCCCTCTAAGTTGCCCCCACCCAAATTGGTGACCGTACCGGCCTTTGAGTAATCCCGTAAGCGGTATTCCGTTACGATAAGCTACAGTTCCCAGAAATTGGCAATTATTACAATTTGAGGAAGACATGGCCTGGATCAAAATTCCGCTTACCGAGGTTTCGGTGTTTGGATCATTCCCATTATTATCATTTACATCTCCCTCTACCAGAGGAATCAAGTTGCTTGAGGCATCGTTTCTTGAATCCAGCGGTCCATCTGTCAAAGTATAGATACCTTGTCTTGGCACTGTAGAAAGAGCGCCCTGAAAAGGAGCGTAACCCCCAGCCTGTGATTGACCAATTAAAACAACCTGATAGAGTGTGTCTCCAACATTGTCAGGTTGAAGAATATCAGCGTGTACAGTCTTGCTGTGAGAAACTGCACTCAATGAAAAAAGGATCCCAAAGCCAACAAAAACGACCTTGAGAAAGTGGTGAACAGACTTCATTGGTTTGGTTTGTTGTGGTATTCACCAAAAATAATTGAAAGTCCGTCGAAAATGGAAAGTACTAGATGAAACTTATCAAATGAGAATAAAAAGGTGATGATCAACCAAAAAATTCAGTTAAACAGCATGTATGAGTTATTCTCTTTTGCTAAGGGTTAATTTATCGAGACTTTAAAGTTTTGTGGTTATAATAGATGAGCTTCAAGAAGTTCCCTTGACTAGATACAACTAGAATTTCATTGTCTCTTAGCTCACGCTGTTCTTGAGATACTCCCGGTTCATTCGCGCGATATTGTCTAATGATATTCCTTTAGGACATTCAACCTCGCAAGCTCCGGTATTAGTACAATTCCCAAAACCTTCATCATCCATCTGCTTTACCATATTGGCAGCTCTCTGCTTAGCCTCTACCCTTCCTTGCGGAAGTAAAGCAAGCTGAGAGATTTTTGCAGATACGAAAAGCATCGCAGATGCATTTTTACAGGTTGCCACACACGCTCCACAACCTATACAAGTTGCAGCATCAAAAGCTTTATCGGCGTGATCTTTCTCAACAGGGATGGCATTTGCATCCTGGGTATTTCCGGAGGTGTTCACACTAATAAACCCGCCGGTGGAAATAATTCTATCAAATGCTCCACGGTCAACAACTAAGTCTTTTAGGACTGGGAATGCCTTCGCTCTCCAAGGCTCTATCGTAATGGTATCGCCATCACTAAATTTTCTCATGTGCAGCTGGCAAGTGGTAATTCTTCTGCCTGGACCGTGTGCTTCACCATTGATAAATAACGAGCACATTCCACATATGCCTTCTCGACAGTCATGATCAAATTCTACAGGAACCTTCCCTTCGTTGATAAGCTGCTCATTTAAGATATCCATCATTTCCAGAAAGGAGCTGTCAGGCGAAATATCGGAAACTTTGTACGTTTCCATCCTTCCTTTTTCTTCAGGACCATCCTGTCTCCAAACCTTTAAAGTCAAATTCATTCCCTCGTTACTCATACCAACGCTATTGTCAACCTTTATATTCTTCTTATTTATATGATCGAGTTTTTAGCTCAATGTTCTCAAAAATTAGTTCTTCTTTGTGAAGTTTTGCTTTTGATGGTTCGCCAGTGTACTCCCAGGCTGCCACGTAAGCGTAATTTGCATCATCACGTTCCGCTTCTCCCTCTTCAGTTTGATGCTCTTCCCTAAAATGACCACCACAAGATTCCTGTCTCTCCAGCGCATCTCTTGCGAATAACTCGCCCAGCTCCAAAAAGTCAGCTACTCGACCTGCTTTCTCTAGCTCGCTATTAATACGATCCCCGGAACCTGGTACGCTTACCTCTTTCCAGAATTGCTCTCTTAGCTGCTTTATCTCAACAATGGCATCTATCAGTCCATCTTGGTTTCTAGACATACCTACCTGATTCCACATGATTTTTCCGAGCTTTCTGTGGAAGTAGTCTACTGAGTGTTTGCCTTTGTTATTTAGGAAAAAGTCTAACCGCTCCCGAACCTTTGCCTCGGCTTCATCAAATTCCTTTGTATCAGTTGGAATTTCTCCCGTACGGATGTCATCTGCTAAGTAGTCCCCAATTGTGTAAGGAAGCACAAAATATCCGTCTGCCAAACCTTGCATCAGCGCTGAAGCCCCTAATCTGTTGGCTCCATGGTCAGAAAAGTTGGCTTCACCAATCGCATAACATCCGGGTATTGAAGTCATAAGATTGTAGTCTACCCATACACCGCCCATAGTGTAATGGACTGCAGGATATATTTTCATTGGTGTTTTATAAGGATTGTCTCCAGTAATGTTTGAATACATCTCAAAGAGATTACCGTACTTGGATTCTACAACCTTCTCTCCAAGTTGCTTGATCTGTTTTTCAGTAGGATTGTGTATTCCCTTGATGTGTGCCTGTTCCTCGCCATATCGAATAATCGCAGACCCAAAATCAAGAAATACTCCTTCTTTAGTTGAGTTATTTACAATTCCATGGCCTTTGTCACATCTCTCCTTGGCAGCCCTTGAAGCGACATCTCTTGGTGTAAGATTACCGAAAGATGGATAACGGCGCTCTAAATAATAATCTCTTTCTTCCTCAGGAATATCTACAGGCTTTAATCTACCCTCACGAATTGCTTGCGCGTCTTCCTTCTTGGCCGGAACCCAGATCCTGCCATCGTTTCGAAGCGATTCGCTCATTAACGTAAGCTTTGCTTGCTGATCTCCGTGCTGTGGATTGCAGGTAGGATGTATTTGGGTGTAGCATGGATTAGCAAAGTACGCGCCCTTCTTATGGATTTTCCAGGCAGCAGATGTATTGCAACCCATTGCATTTGTAGACAGATAAAAAACGTTTCCGTAACCTCCTGAGGCGATCACCACTGCATGGGCAGAGTGCCGCTCAATTTCACCGGTAATCATGTTCCTTGCGATTATGCCCCTGGCTTTTCCATTTACAATCACCAGATCCATCATTTCATGGCGATTGTACATTTTGATTTTTCCTTTCCCTATTTGCCTCGACATAGCAGAATAGGCTCCAAGTAGAAGCTGCTGACCAGTTTGTCCTTTAGCATAAAAGGTCCTAGAGACCTGGACACCTCCAAAAGACCGATTATCTAACAGTCCGCCGTAATCTCTGGCGAAAGGAACGCCTTGAGCAACACATTGATCAATAATATTTGTTGATACCTCTGCGAGCCGATACACATTTGCCTCGCGTGATCGGTAATCCCCTCCTTTAATCGTGTCGTAAAAAAGTCGGTAGGTCGAATCACCGTCTCCTTGATAGTTTTTGGCCGCATTTATGCCTCCCTGAGCAGCTATTGAGTGCGCCCTTCGCGGGGAATCTTGATAACAAAATGCTTTTACGTTATAGCCAAGCTCAGCTAATGTGGCACAAGCTGACCCTCCCGCAAGTCCGGTTCCCACCACGATCACGTCAATAAGGCGCTTATTGGCGGGATTCACTAATCTAATATTATTCTTATGCTTTGTCCACTTGTCCGCGAGTGGTCCATCGGGAATTTTAGAATCTAAAACCCTCTCCTTCTTTTCAATATCAATATCAAGCACTGACATAAGCGTTTTATTTAATGTAAAAAATGATGATATGCGGCTATATATATGAAGCCTGCTGGTATTCCAAACGCATAGGCTTTT